>NZ_PJDK01000008.1:0-108839 GCF_002837615.1 Klebsiella sp. X1-16S-Nf21 | reverse complement strand
TTTTTTGTCCGAAGACATTAAGAATCCATGTCACTTTGAGTGCCCACACAGATTGTCTGATAAATTGTTAAAGAGCAGTTGCGACGCGCTTTAGCGCTCTGTCGCGAGGTGGCGTATATTACGCTTTCCTCATTCAGAGTCAAGCGCTTATTTTGCTTTTCTCTGTCGGCTTTCAACGTCGATTTCCGTCGTTGAATCCTCCTGACCCGGCGGCTTGTTTGCCGTTGTTCCGTGTCAGTGGAGGCGCATTATAGGGAGTAATTCTGAAGTGACAAGGATAAATTCAAAAAAAGAATTCAACCGCTCACTTTTCAACCAAACCAGGTGTTGAGCTTTAATTCTTGCCTGGTTTTTAAACAAAAACGAGCCCGTTGGGCCCGTTTTTGTCGTTTTGTGATTTACTGCACTGCCACAATACGGTCGTCTTTCACCACCAGCTCGACAGCTTTCCCCGGAACCAGCTCACCGGAAAGGATCTGCTGGGCTAACGGGTTCTCAATCTGCTGCTGAATAGCGCGTTTCAGTGGCCGCGCGCCGTATACCGGATCGTAACCGTTGGCGCTCAGCAACTTCAGCGCCTCATCGGACATCCGCACTTCATACCCACGCTCTTCCAGGCGTTTATACAAACGCTGCAGCTGGATCTGGGCAATAGAAGCAATGTGTTTCTCACCCAGAGGATGGAAGACCACCACTTCGTCGATACGGTTAATAAACTCCGGACGGAAGTTCTGGCTTACCACTCCCAGTACCAGATCCTTCATATGACCGTAGTCCAGTTCGCCAAACCGTTCCTGAATCAGATCGGAACCGAGGTTCGAGGTCATGATGACCACCGTATTACGGAAGTCGACCGTTCTCCCCTGCCCGTCGGTCAGACGCCCGTCGTCGAGTACCTGCAGCAGAATGTTGAACACATCCGGGTGCGCTTTTTCCACTTCATCCAGCAGAATGACGGAATAAGGACGACGACGCACCGCCTCGGTCAGGTAACCGCCCTCTTCATAGCCGACGTATCCCGGAGGCGCACCGACCAGACGCGAGACGGAGTGTTTCTCCATAAACTCGGACATATCGATACGCACCATCGCGTCGTCGCTGTCGAACATAAAGTTAGCCAGCGTTTTACACAGCTCGGTTTTACCGACCCCGGTTGGACCGAGGAACAGGAACGAACCAATCGGCCGGTTCGGATCGGATAGCCCAGCGCGGCTACGGCGAATGGCGTTCGATACCGCTTCAACCGCCTCATCCTGGCCAATCACCCGATGATGCAGCTCCTGCTCCATACGCAGCAGTTTGTCGCGCTCGCTTTCCATCATCCGGGAGACCGGGATACCGGTCCAGCGGGCCAGCACTTCGGCGATCTCAGCATCCGTCACTTTATTACGCAGCAGACGCATGGTTTTCCCTTCGGACTGAGTGGCAGCCGCCAGCTGTTTCTCCAGTTCCGGAATTTTGCCGTACTGCAGCTCGGACATCCGCGCCAGATCGCCGACGCGACGCGCCTGTTCGATAGCGATTTTCGCCTGTTCCAGCTCGGCTTTAATAGTCTGGGTGCCGGAGAGAGAGGCTTTTTCCGCTTTCCACTCTTCTTCCAGTACCGAGTACTGACGCTCTTTATCCGCCAGCTCCTCGTTGAGCATATCGAGACGTTTCAGGCTCGCTTCATCAGACTCTTTCTTCAGCGCCTGCTGTTCCAGTTTCAGCTGGATAATACGTCTATCGAGACGGTCCAGCTCTTCCGGCTTGGAGTCGATCTGCATACGAATGCTGGACGCCGCCTCATCGATAAGGTCGATGGCTTTATCCGGCAGCTGACGGTCGGCAATATAGCGATGCGACAAGGTCGCCGCCGCGACAATCGCCGGGTCAGTGATCTGCACGTGGTGGTGCAGCTCGTAACGTTCTTTCAGGCCACGCAGAATAGCGATGGTATCTTCTACCGTCGGCTCGGCGACGAACACTTTCTGGAAGCGACGTTCCAGCGCGGCGTCTTTTTCGATGTACTGACGGTATTCATCAAGCGTTGTCGCCCCGACGCAGTGCAGTTCACCACGCGCCAGCGCCGGCTTCAGCATGTTACCCGCATCCATCGCGCCGTCGGCTTTACCAGCGCCCACCATGGTATGCAGTTCGTCGATAAACAGAATGACGTTGCCTTCCTGTTTTGACAGGTCAGTCAGCACGCCTTTCAGACGCTCTTCAAACTCACCGCGGTATTTCGCCCCAGCCACCAGCGCCCCCATATCCAGCGCCAATACCCGACGGCCTTTCAACCCTTCTGGTACTTCGCCGTTGACGATACGCTGCGCCAGTCCTTCGACGATTGCCGTTTTACCCACCCCGGGTTCACCAATCAGTACCGGGTTGTTTTTGGTACGACGCTGCAGTACCTGGATGGTACGGCGAATCTCTTCATCACGGCCGATCACCGGATCCAGCTTGCCCTGCTCGGCTCGCTCGGTCAGATCGACGGTAAATTTCTTCAATGCCTGACGTTGGTCTTCGGCACCCTGATCGTTCACGCTTTCACCTCCGCGCATTTGTTCAATCGCCTGAGTCACGTTGGCGGTTGTTGCTCCGGCGGATTTTAAAAGGTCGGTCAGCGTACCGCGCGATTCAAGCGCCGCCAGAACGAACAGTTCCGACGAAATAAAGTTGTCCTTTTTCTTTTGCGCCAGCTTGTCGCAAAGGTTCAGGATCCGCACTAAATCCTGAGAAGGTTGTACATCGCCGCCGGTGCCTTCCACCTGCGGTAAACGGCTCAAGGCCTGCTCGATGTCAGTGCGTAGTTTCCCGGCATTGACGCCCGCCGAGGTTAATAAAGGACGTACCGATCCCCCTTCCTGATTCAGTAAGGCGCTCATTAAATGAAGAGGTTCGATGAATTGGTTGTCGTGCCCGAGTGCGAGTGACTGGGCATCGGCAAGAGCAAGCTGGAATTTATTGGTAAGACGATCCAGACGCATAACTCCTCCCATAAACAGGTCAAATTTGCTACTGGAGATTAAATGAGGTCATCCCTCAATTATTCAAGGTTAAAGACCTGAACTATGCGAAAAATAAGTTTGCCTTCTGGATCGTCTTGATTCTCTAGGTTATATCAGCCAAATGAAACTTGCCATACGACCGGTGGTCTTGTCGCGCCGGTAAGAGAAAAAATCATCCTTTTCGCTTAGCGTGCAGCGATCGCCGCCGAAAATCTGCTCAACGCCGACGTTTGCCAGACGCTGCCGAGCCAGTTGATAGATATCAGCAAAATATTTCTCGCCTGCCGGACGAAAAGCCCGGTGCGCGTTCTCGTCTTTCGCCATAAAGGCATCCCGGACTTCCGGCCCCACCTCAAATGCCTGCGGACCAATGGCAGGGCCCAGCCACGCCATCATGTTTTCGGCTTTATCGGCGAAACGGGCAACCGTCTCTTCCAGAACCCCTTCGCATAAGCCGCGCCATCCCGCATGCGCCGCGGCGACTTCGGTGCCGTCGCGGTTACAGAACAGGACCGGCAGGCAGTCGGCGGTCATCACCGCACAGACGGTGCCTGGCGTACGACTATAAGAAGCATCTGCGCGTTTCGATGGATAGGGTCCGCCGTCCAGCGTCAGAACATCGGTGCCATGAACCTGCTCCAGCCAAACCGGGTAAGACGGCAAGCCACCGGCGGCAAACATCCGCCGCCGGTTTTCTTCAACATGCTGCAGATTGTCTCCGCAATGGGCGCCCAGGTTGAGCGAGTCATAGGGCGGCAGACTCACGCCGCCAATGCGGGTCGAACTACAGGCCGCCACGCTGCGGGGCATCGGCCACTGCGGTACAATCAGTTTAGTCATAACCAGTCAATATCGTCCTTATGGGCTTCAAAATCGGCACGCATCGCCTCGATGAGCTCGACCATATCCTGTGGGATGGGCGCGTGCCACTCCATTTCAATGCCGGTGATCGGGTGATACAGACGCAACATGGTGGCGTGCAGCGCCTGACGGTCGAATTTACGCAGCGCGGTGATGAACTCCTCCGACGCGCCCTTCGGCGGACGCGGCCGGCCGCCATACACCTGGTCACCCACCAGCGGATGGGTGATATGCGACATATGCACACGGATCTGATGCGTACGACCGGTTTCCAGGCGCAGGCGCAGGCGCGTATGGATGCGGAAATGTTCCATAATCCGGTAGTGGGTCACCGCCGGTTTGCCCATCGGATGCACCGCCATATGGGTACGTTTTGTCGGATGACGACTGATCGGCTCTTCCACTGTGCCACCGGAAGTCATGTGGCCGATGGCCACCGCTTCATACTCGCGAGTGATCTCGCGCAGCTGCAGCGACTCCACCAGCCGGGTTTGTGCCGGAATGGTTTTCGCCACCACCATCAGACCGGTGGTGTCTTTATCCAGACGGTGCACGATCCCCGCGCGCGGCACATCGGCAATCGGCGGATAGTAGTGCAGCAGCGCATTCAGCACAGTACCGTCAGGGTTGCCCGCGCCAGGATGCACAACCAGATCGCGCGGTTTGTTAATCACGAGGATGTCATCATCTTCGTAAACGATATTGAGCGGAATATCCTGCGGCTGGAAGCGCGCCTCTTCTTCGATTTCGACATCGATAGCGATGTGCTCTCCCCCCAGCACTTTTTCTTTCGGCTTATCGCCAATGTTGCCATTGACTAATACGCGTTGGTCCAGGATCCATTCTTTTATCCGCGATCGCGAATAATCAGGGAACAATTCGGCCAAAGCCTGATCTAAGCGTTGACCGAGTTGATTTTCGGTCACCGTTGCGGTGAGTTGTACTCGTTGTGCCATATACAGCTTCTTCGTTTAACGTTGGGTTTTACGGCTTTGCCGTTTAATATAGTGTGCTATTGTAGCTGGTCTTAATCGGGAGCAGGAACAGAGATTCTCCCGCATAAACATTTTGAGGAAGTCAAAACGTCATGACGCGCATGAAATACCTGGTGGCAGCCGCCACACTGAGCCTGGCTTTGGTGGGTTGCTCCGGCTCTAAGGAAGAGGTGCCTGATAATCCGCCGAATGAAATCTACGCGACCGCCCAGCAAAAACTGCAGGACGGTAACTGGAAACAGGCGATAACGCAACTGGAAGCGTTGGATAACCGTTATCCATTCGGCCCTTATTCCCAACAGGTACAGCTGGATCTGATTTATGCGTATTACAAAAACGCCGATCTGCCGCTGGCTCAGGCGGCCATCGATCGCTTCATGCGTTTGAACCCCACCCACCCGAATATCGATTACGTCATCTATATGCGCGGCCTGACCAACATGGCCCTGGATGACAGCGCCCTGCAGGGCTTCTTTGGTGTTGATCGCTCTGACCGCGATCCACAGCACGCGCGCGATGCCTTCAATGACTTCTCCAAACTGGTGCGTGGTTACCCGAACAGCCAGTACGCCACTGACGCCTATAAACGTATGGTGTTCCTGAAAGATCGCCTGGCCAAATATGAGCTGTCGGTCGTGGATTACTACACCGACCGTGGCGCATGGGTTGCCGTCGTGAACCGCGTGGAAGGTATGATGCGTAACTATCCGGATACCCAGGCCACCCGCGATGCCCTGCCGAAGATGGAAAACGCCTATCGTCAGATGCAAATGAACGCCCAGGCGGACAAAGTCGCGAAGATAATCGCCGCGAACAGCAAGAACACCTGAGTCTGATTCATGGATCGCAAACGGCAGCCACTGGCTGCCGTTTTTTTATACTTTATCTCGTCAAGCTGAAGCGGTTTAGCGCCGGGTTAACTCATCAAATATGGCCTGCTTTACCGGGTTCGACAAGTAAAATCTCACTTCTTCCTGCCCTGTCTCACAAAATGAATTCGTTGACAAAAAGTGACAATAAAATGTGATTTAGATCACGCTTTTTGACATTGGGAAAGGTATGCTGGATTCACCAAGACGGGAAAGACAAGAGGTAAAATTTATGACAATGAACATTACCAGTAAACAAATGGAAATTACTCCGGCAATCCGCCAGCATGTCGCAGACCGTCTCGCCAAACTGGATAAGTGGCAAACTCATTTAATCAACCCGCACATCATTCTGTCTAAGGAGCCGCAGGGTTTTATCGCTGATGCAACCATCAATACGCCAAACGGTCATCTGGTTGCCAGTGCGCGTCATGAAGATATGTACGCCGCCATTAACGAATTGATCAACAAGCTGGAACGGCAGCTGAATAAAGTGCAACACAAAGGGGAAGCCCGCCGCGCCGCAACATCGGTGAAAGAGGCAGGCTTTGTGGAAGAAGAAGAGTAATCCTTAACTTAAGTTGTGTCATGCCACGCGCCTTCGGGCGCGTTTTTTATTGACAGAGTGAAAACAGTACAGGTACTGTAATCCCCACTACCTCAAGGAATTTACCATGAAACGTGTCCCGTTCTTCTTCGCATTCTTTTTTACCTTCCCCTGACCGGGAGGCAATTCGTCGTATAAGAAAGAATGCGAAGACGAACAATAAGGCCTCCCACCCGGGAGGCCTTTTTTATTTGATAACAACAAAGGCAACATCTATGACCGAGGAAAACCCATTACTGGCGCTGCGCGATAAGATAAGCGCACTGGACGAGAAACTGCTTGCTCTGCTGGCGGAGCGCCGCGGGCTGGCTGTTGAGGTTGGTAAAGCCAAACTGGCCTCTCACCGTCCAGTGCGTGATATTGACCGCGAACGCGATCTGCTGGAGCGTCTGATGACCATCGGCAAGCGCCATAATCTGGATGCGCACTACATCACCCGCCTGTTCCAGCTGATCATCGAAGACTCCGTCCTGACCCAACAAACCCTGCTGCAGCAGCATCTGAATAAAATTAATCCGCATTCGGCCCGCGTGGCCTTCCTTGGCCCTAAAGGCTCTTATTCGCATCTGGCGGCGCGTCAGTACGCCGCTCGCCATTTTGAGCAGTTTATTGAGAGCGGCTGCGCGAAGTTCGCCGATATTTTTAATCAGGTAGAGACCGGCCAGGCCGATTACGCCGTGGTGCCGATTGAAAACACCAGCTCTGGCGGGATCAACGACGTCTACGATCTGCTGCAGCACACCAGCCTGTCGATCGTTGGCGAGCTGACGATCCCTATCGATCATTGCGTGCTAGTTAGCACCTCGACGGATGCCGATAAAATTCAGACCGTCTACAGCCATCCGCAGCCGTTCCAGCAGTGCAGCCAGTATCTGAGCCGCTACCCGCACTGGAAGATTGAATATACCGAGAGCACCTCGGCGGCAATGGAAAAAGTGGCGCAGGCGAACTCCCCGGCCGTTGCGGCACTGGGCAGCGAAGCGGGTGGCGCCCTGTATAGCCTGCAGGTGCTGGAGCACTGCCAGGCCAACCAGACGCAGAACATCACGCGCTTCCTCGTCCTGGCGCGCAAAGCGGTGAACGTCTCCGATCAGGTTCCGGCCAAGACCACGCTGTTAATGGCGACCGGTCAGCAGGCGGGCGCCCTGGTGGAAGCCCTGCTGGTGCTGCGCAACCACAATCTGATCATGACCAAACTGGAATCTCGCCCGATCCACGGCAATCCCTGGGAAGAGATGTTTTATCTCGATATTCAGGCCAACCTGGACTCGCTGCCCATGCGCAAGGCATTAAAGGAGCTGGCGGAAATCACCCGCTCCATGAAGGTCCTCGGTTGCTACCCCAGCGAAAACGTGGTGCCAGTGGATCCGGTTTAACGTTCGCGGAACGGTAATTTCTTCATCCCTGCCACCGCAACCGGCAGGGTGAAGATGGCGCCTGACAGCGGGTACTTCGCCAGCTCATCGTCCTCCATGTTTTCCCGGGTTGTGGTGATATAGAGCGTTTTCATATCCGCCCCACCGAAGCAGACCATTGTCGGACAACGAACCGGCATCGGGTAAGTCTCCAGCTCCTCGCCCTGCGGCGAGAAACGAGCAATCCGCCAGCCGTCAAACATCGCGCTCCAGTAACAGCCCTCCACATCGATCGCCGCCCCGTCAGGGATGCCTTCGCCCGGCTGGAAACGGCGAAACACCTCGCGTCGTCCAGGCTCACCCTGTTCATCCAGCGGCGTACGGTAGATCACGGCGTTCGGCGTATCAGAGGTATACATCCAGCGCTGGTCGGCGCTAAACGCCAGACCGTTGGCGCCATGGATATCACACTGGATCACTTTCGGCTTCAGGTCATTATCGACTCGCATCAGCAGCGCGCCGTTGTAATCCCCCGGCCCCCAGAAGGTGCCGGCATAAAAACGCCCCTCGCGATCGGTCCCACCATCGTTAAACCGCGCCAGCTCCGGATTGCTCGGATTATCACAGACTTTCCGCCGCAGCAGGCCGTGGGCGTCGGTCATCCAGATGCCACTGCGTAATGCAACGATAAATCCGCCCTTCTCACGCAGGGAGAAACAGCCGACCTCCTCCGGAAACTGCAGCACCTGGTGTTCGCCGCTGCGGGTATCGTAGCGGTGGATTTCACACTCCATGATATCGGCCCAGTAGAGGGCCTGTTCAGCCTCGCTCCAGGTCGGGCATTCCGGCAGGTATCCGGTGTAGTCAAACAGCGGTTGTGGTTCAGCCATCGTTGTCATCCCTATAAAAAAAGCCAGCGGTCGCTGGCTTTATTGTATACATCTTTTTCGCTTTACTGCCGATTATCGTTCGCCTGACGCAGTAGCGTGCGGCTCTCGCTCTGGAAACGCTGAGCGTAATCGCCAAACCAATGTTCGACTTTACGGAAGCTGTCGATAAACGCCTGCTTATCGCCCTGCTCCAGCAGGCCAATCGCTTCGCCGAAACGCTGGTAATAGCGCTTAATCAGCGCCAGGTTATTTTCCGATGACATAATAATGTCGGCGTACAGCTGCGGATCCTGGGCAAACAGGCGCCCCACCATCGCCAGCTCCAGCCGGTAAATAGGTGACGAAAGCGCCAGCAGTTGCTCAAGACGCACATTCTCTTCTGCCAGGTGCAGACCATAGGCGAAGGTGGCAAAGTGGCGCAGCGCCTGAATAAACGCCATGTTCTGATCGTGCTCAACGGCGCTGATGCGGTGCAGCCGCGCGCCCCAAACCTGAATTTGTTCGAGGAACCACTGATAGGCCTCCGGCTGGCGGCCATCACAATAGACCACCACCTGCTTCGCCAGGCTGCCGCTGTCCGGACCGAACATCGGGTGCAGGCCAAGAACCGGGCCCTGATGCGCTGCCAGCATCGCCTGCAGCGGCTCCGCTTTCACCGAGGCAAGGTCTACCAGAATGCAATCCGCCGGCAGCGGCGGCAGCCTGCCGATCGTCTCCACAGTGGTGTGAATCGGTACGCTGACGATGACCATGCCGGCATCGGCGACGATATCCGCCGCCCGGGCCCAATCGTCTTTTTCCAGAATACGCACCTGGTAGCCGGACAGCGTTAACATCTTCTCAAACAGACGCCCCATCTGCCCGCCGCCGCCGACGATGACCACCGGCCGCAGATTCGGGTGCAGGGTTTTGAAGCCTTTGTCGTTTTCGCTGGAATAGGATTCCCGCATCACGCGACGCAGAACATCCTCGATCAGATCCGGCGGTACGCCGAGCGCAGCCGCCTCTTCACGCCGGGAGGCGAGCATCGCCGCCTCGCGCTCCGGGACGTAAATCGGCAGACCATACTGGCTCTTCACCTCGCCGACTTCGGCCACCAGTTCCAGACGCTTAGCCAGCAGGCTAAGCAACGCTTTATCCACTTCATCAATTTGATCGCGTAACGCGGTCAGTTCAGCAACCATACTTTCCTCTTACACCAAACGGGCCGCCAGATGGCCGCGGAGATCCTTATCCAGTTCACGCAGCAGCGCATCGGTGGTTTCCCAGCTGATGCAGGCATCCGTCACCGAAACGCCGTATTTCATCGTCTCACGCGGCTGTTCAGAGGACTGATTGCCTTCGTGGATATTACTCTCGATCATCAGGCCGATAATGGAGCGGTTGCCATCTTTGATCTGTGCGACAACGGATTCAGCCACGGCTGGCTGGCGGCGGAAATCTTTATTGGAGTTCCCATGACTGCAATCTACCATCAGCGACGGTTTCAGTCCCGCCTGCGCCATCTCTTTTTCGCATTTCGCCACATCTTCCGGACCGTAGTTCGGCGCCTTACCGCCGCGCAGGATCACATGGCCGTTCGGATTACCCTGCGTTTGCAGCAGGCAGACCTGCCCGGCCTGGTTGATGCCGACGAAACGGTGCGGCATCGCCGCGGCGCGCATGGCGTTGATGGCCGTCGCCAGACTACCGTCGGTACCGTTTTTAAAGCCGACCGGCATCGACAGGCCAGAGGCCATTTCGCGGTGCGTTTGTGATTCCGTGGTACGTGCGCCGATAGCGGACCAACTGAACAGATCGCCAAGGTATTGCGGGCTGTTCGGATCCAGCGCTTCCGTCGCCAGCGGCAGTCCCATATTGACGAGCTCGACCAGCAGACGACGCGCAATCTTCAGGCCGCCTTCAACATCAAACGAACCATCCATGTGCGGATCGTTAATCAGCCCCTTCCAGCCGACAGTGGTACGGGGTTTTTCAAAGTAGACGCGCATCACCAGGTAGAGGCTATCGCTGACCTCTGCGGCAAGAGCTTTAAATCGACGAGCATATTCAATCGCGGCTTCCGGATCGTGGATCGAGCAAGGGCCGCAAACCACCAGCAGGCGCGGATCGCGGCCGGCGATAATATCGGAGATAGTCTCACGGGCATGCGCAATCTGCGCTTCCTGTTCAACGCTTAGCGGGAATTCCGCCTTCAGTTGCTCCGGGGTCATTAACACCTGTTCGTCGGTAATATGTACGTTATTCAGCGCGTCTTTTTGCATGATTGCGATCCTGTGTAGCTCGTTTGCGATAAAGGGTGCCTCAGCGGGCATGGCGTAACGATACCACACAAAGTAAAGAATTCAATCCATATTCCGTAAATTTTAATTTACACCAACAAATTAATTGCCACTTAACTCGACAAAATTCGTACAAAAATGTTTACACAACCAAAATTCACAGCAAACTTGCGCGCTATCGCGATCGCGATTACGAAAAATCCTGGTGAGATTTGTCCCAAAGCAAAGGGCGCATGTAATGACGGGTTTTGTTAACAGTGGTATTCTGCGCCGGGCATCGGCAGCGGCTTTTCCCGCGCTATGGCGAATTTGACGGAAGCGTTAATGACAGTATTACACCGTCTTTTATTGACTGTATTTTTTCTCATCGCGGTATCTCCTGTTTTTGCTGCCGGACCTTCAGAACATGTTCGCGCTATTGTTTCCGGGATCGTGACCTACACCCGTTGGCCGGCATTAACAGGGGCGCCGAAGCTGTGCATTTTTGCCTCATCACGCTTCACCCATAGCCTGGCTCATGAAGATCCGGATGCCTTGCCCTATCAACCGGTGATAGTACGTAATAGTGAAGAAGCGTTAAAAACAACCTGCGATGGTTTTTATTTTGGCAGCGAATCGCCGACCCAACAGTCGGAATTAACTCGCCGCTATGGCCCGAAGCCGCTTTTACTCATCGCAGAACAAAATACGGATTGCTCCATTGGTAGCGCGTTTTGCCTGATCATCAACGACGACAGGGTCCGCTTCTCCGTTAATCTGGACGTTCTGACGCACAGCGGGGTCCGGGTTAACCCGGACGTCCTGATGCTTGCCCGGAAAAAACCACATGAATAAGGACTTTTCACAGACCGCGCGCCCGACATTTAAACGCGCGCTTCGTCGAATTAGCGTGATAAGCGTGGTGATCTCCATGACGCTGGTCTGGCTGCTGCTAAGCACAGCCTCAATCTTCACGCTCAAGCAGTATGCGCAGAAAAATCTAGAGCTCACTGCCGCGACCATGGGTCGCAGCCTCGAAGCCGCCCTGGTGTTTGGCGATAGCGCGGCGGCGGAGGAGACCCTTGCTTCGCTGGGGAAGCAAGGGCAGATTTCCCAGGCGATTGTACTCAACGGCCAGAAGCAGCACTTCGCCGCATGGCGCCATGAACCGCTGGCCAACAAAGAACAAGTGAGCGGCCTTATCAGTCAATGGCTGTTTCCGGAGCCCACGGTGCAGCCCATCTGGCACCAGGGCAAACAAATCGGCGAGCTGCGACTGACCGCGCTTGATGAACTGATCAGCCACTTTCTCGGTATCTCGATTCTGGTACTGACCGGCAGCATTCTGCTCGCCTCGTTCATCGCCCTGCTGCTGACCCACTCCCTGCACCGGGGGATCGTCACCGCCCTGCAGAGCATCACCGAGGTTGTGCACGATATTCGTGAAAACCGTCATTTCTCACGTCGGGTGCCCGAGGAGCGTATTGAGGAATTCCATCTTTTCGCCCAGGACTTTAACAGCCTGCTGGGGGAGATGGAGGACTGGCAGCGCCAGCTGCAGGCCAAGAATGCCCAGCTGTTGCGTAGCTCGCTACATGACCCGCTGACCGGCCTGGCTAACCGCGCCGCCTTTCGCAACGCGCTCGCCGAACTGATGAAGAACGAGGTGGATCACCAGACCTCGGCATTACTGTTTCTTGACGGCGATAACTTCAAGCTGATCAATGACAACTGGGGGCACGCGGCAGGCGATAAAGTGCTGACGGAGGTCGCCAGCCGCCTGATGGCCTTCGCCGGAAAACGCCATCTGGCATGGCGTCTCGGCGGCGATGAGTTTGCCGTTCTGCTGCGTGGGGTGCGCTCGGAAGCCGAAGTGCAGGCTCTGTGCCAGGCGCTGTCGGAACAATTTCTTCCGCCATTCAACCTGCACAATGGCCATAGCGCCACGCTCTCGCTGAGCGTCGGTTATGCCCTGGCGTGGGAGCACGCCACCGCGGAATCACTGCAAGAACTTGCCGATCAGAATATGTATCGCATGAAAAACCAACGTATCCAGCAGACGCTGAAATAATAAAGGACTCATTATGCTCAGAAAATATTTCGTCCCCGCCCTGATGGCGGCGGCGCTTTTGACAGGTTGCCAGGCTCCTCAGGGAAAATTTACCCCCGAGCAGGTGGCGGCGATGAAATCTTACGGCTTCACTGAAAGCAATGGCGATTGGTCCCTGGGCTTATCCGATAGCATCCTGTTTGATAAGAATGACTACCGACTACGTCCCGACAGCCGCCAGCAGATCACCACGATGGCCTCGCGGCTGGCGGCGACCGGGATCACCCATAGCCGCCTTGAAGGCCACACCGATAATTACGGTGAGGATAGCTATAACGAAGCCCTGTCGCTTAAGCGCGCCAATAGCGTAGCCGATGCCTGGGCGGAAGGCGCCCATGTCCCGCGCAGTCATTTAGTCACCCGCGGCCTTGGCAAGAAATACCCGATCGCCAGCAACGACACGGCGGCCGGGCGCGCTGAAAACCGCCGGGTCACGGTGGTCATCAGCACGCCGTAAGCCTTCGCTTAATCGCTGGACTTCGCCATCCTCATTGCCGTTGCCGCGCGCCAGCGCAGGTAGTCAACGGCAATGAACAGCACCAGACTTGCCCCCATCAATGGCATGGCCAGACCCAGGGCTAACGCTATCCCCAGTACCAGCCCACGGGCAGGCCAGGCGAGCGACAGCCATGCCTGCAGCAGCGAATGCGCCGGATCCCAGACCGGCTGAGGCGGACGGCGGATCCACCACAGCCGGTAGCCCACGCCGATGGTGACGCACAGCGCGCAGCCGAACCCTACCAGCAGCAACTGATTCGCCAGACCAAAGAGGACCCCCATGTGGAAATCGACGCCCCAGCGGGTGAGCTTCGCCATCAGCGGGAAGTCGGCGAACCGGGTGCGATCCACCACCTGCATCGTGGCGCCATCGATCGCCACCGCGTCCACCTGCGTCGGCCAGCGGCGGTCGATCTCATTTACCGTCCAGGCACGTTCCTTCGAAACCGGCGGACGGATCTCCAGCCGGCTGGCGTTCAGCCCCGCCTGACGGGCCACCGCCAGCACCAGGTCAAACTGCGCTGGCTGCAGCACTGACTGATGCTGCATGGCCATCCCGTCCATATGATGCCCGGCGTGGGGATCGTGCGCCATCGGCGCCTCACCGTGCAGCAGGGTATTCACCTGCGGCGTCCACCAGCCGAAAGCCGCCCGCATTTTATCCACATTACCGCCAGCCCATTGCGACCAGGTCAGGCCGGTGGCGGAGAAGAGCAGCATGCCCAGCAGTAAGCCCCAGCCCAGCGTCACGTGCAACCGACGATGATTCTGCAGGACGTTATTGATCCGCCGTTTTGGACGTGTCATCGCCCACAGGGCAATGCCACCCAGCGCGGCAACCCACATCCATGAGGCAGCCAGTTCGCTGTATAACCTCCCGCTGTCGCCCAGCAGCAGCGAACGATGCGCATAATCAATCCACTGGCGCAGCGGCAGGATGCCGCTGGTACCGTAGACCGTCATATCGCCCTTCACCCGTAGCGAGATCGGATCGACGAAAATGGCCCGGGATTCTGACTCGCCCAGGCTCGGGTCAACAAACATAATCCGGGTGGTCTCCCCCATCGCGGGGGCCGGCCGCACCGCCAGTAGCCGCAGATTACCCTGGGTCGCTTCTTCCGCCACTGCAATCTGGGCGCTGAGCGGCTGCGGGGCCCCGTCGGCAAGGCCATGCAGCGCGTCGTGATAGAGCCAGTTTTCCAGCTGCGGCGTCGCCACGTACAGCGTGCCGGTCAGGGCAGCGACAAAGATAAACGGCCCGATAAACAGTCCGATGTAAAAATGGAGGCGACGCAGCAGGTTTAACCATGCCGCGCGCGAGGTGCAGGTTGTCATACTCTTCCTTTTTTAAAGCAAAAGAGGTTATTGCGCCGTGCGCAGATTGATTTTTATTAAAGGGAAAAAGCAGACAGCCGCGGCGGGGCGCGGGTTTCAGGGTAGAGCCAGGGGAAGTAGTGCCAGTGTTTTAATACCGGGCGAGAAACCGGCAGGCGAATGCGCCGCAGGAGTATGGCGACGAACAGCGCCAGCGCGAAAAGCAGCCCCGGGACATGGGCTAACAGCACGCAATAGCCACACGCTTCGGCATGGTCCAGCGGCAGTTCGTGTCCGGTATGCATGGCGCCGTCTGTGCTATGCATCATCGCCATCTCGTGGTCGGGCATTTGCGCCATGCTCGCGGACGAGCTGTCCATCATCATGGCGTGGTGCATGCCGGGCATGGCGCTCATGGGGTCTTTTTGCAGGGAGATGGAGATCAGGGGGGCCACGACGATCAACAGGATCGCCAACAGTGCCAGCCAGGCGGCTCGCCGTTTAGGTGTCGTTTGCTGGAAACTGTTGCTGACCACCGCCCCTCCGAATAGAGGGCGTATTGTAAATGATTTACATCACGATGGTTACAACAAAGATAAAAAAAGGGCCAGCCATCTGGCCAGCCCTTCTGTCAGGATGTCGCGAAAGCGAATCTTAGTTAAGACGCTCTTTGATACGAGCAGACTTACCAGTACGCTCACGCAGGTAGTACAGTTTAGCTTTACGTACAGCACCACGACGTTTAACAGCAATGCTGTCAACTACCGGAGAGTGAGTCTGGAAGACACGCTCAACGCCTTCGCCGTTGGAAATTTTGCGAACAGTGAATGCAGAGTGCAGACCGCGGTTACGAATAGCGATAACCACGCCCTCGAATGCCTGCAGACGTTTTTTGGAACCTTCAACAACCCATACTTTCACTTCCACGGTATCACCCGGACGGAAGGAAGGTACGTCCTGCTTCATCTGTTCTTGTTCAAGTTGCTTAATAATGTTGCTCATAATTTAATCTCTTATCCTGGGTAAACTGATATTGGGGGCTCACGCCTGCCCATCATGTTTATGCTGCTGTTGCGCGTGTTCGCTTTTGAACTGCGCCAGCAACTTTGCTTGCTCTTCAGTCAGAGCCAGGTTTTCCAGAAGTTCAGGTCTTCTAAGCCAGGTGCGGCCCAGCGACTGCTTCAGACGCCAGCGACGTATCTCAGCATGGTTTCCCGACAGCAATACTGGCGGTACTTCCATCTCTTCTAACACTTCAGGACGGGTATAGTGCGGGCAATCCAGCAACCCATCAGCAAAGGAATCTTCCGTTGCCGAAGCTTCATGGCCCAGTACTCCCGGAATGAACCGGGAAACGGAGTCAATCAGCGTCATTGCCGGTAACTCACCACCGCTGAGAACGTAATCGCCGATTGACCATTCTTCGTCAATTTCGGTTTGGATTACGCGCTCGTCTATCCCTTCGTAGCGACCGCACACCAGAATCAGTTTCTGATTCGTTGCCAGTTCGCTGACGCCCGCTTGATCAAGCTTGCGTCCCTGAGGTGACAGATAAATCACCTTCGCGCCTTCACCTGCCGCGGCTTTTGCTGCATGAATAGCATCCCGTAAAGGTTGCACCATCATTAGCATCCCCGGTCCGCCGCCGTAAGGACGATCGTCCACGGTACGGTGCCGGTCATGAGCGAAGTCGCGAGGACTCCAGCTTTCGATGCTCAGCAGGCCATTTTTTACTGCCCGGCCAGTTACCCCGTAATCGGTAATTGCGCGGAACATTTCAGGAAACAGGCTAATTATGCCAATCCACATAGCGCCGTCTTTTACCGTTTATCCGGAGAATTTAAAAACCAGGATCCCAATCTACTTCGATAGTACGCGTAGTGAGATCGACTTTCTTGATAACCTGCCCATCGAGGAACGGAACCAACCGCTCCTTGATGCCAAATGCATCTTTCAGGTTTGCCTTGATGACGAGTACGTCATTAGACCCGGTTTCCATCATATCAATGACTTTACCCAGGCTATAGCCTTCCGTCGTAACTACCTGGCAGCCCATCAGGTCTTTCCAGTAGTAGTCACCCTCTTCCAGCTCCGGCAACTGCGATGAATCCACGATAATTTCGCAATTAGTCAGTAGATTCGCGGCATCACGATCGTCAACGCCTTTCAGCTTGATGATGATGTCCTGATTGTGGTGGCGCCAGCCTTCCAGCTCAACAACCTGCCACTGACCCGCCTTCTGGATTAACCAGGGCTGATAGTCAAAAATGCTTTCGGCGTCTTCGGTGGAGGAAAACACTCTGAGCCAACCACGGATACCGTAGGAAGAACCCATTTTCCCCAATACGATCGGATCAACAGGTGCTTGTGCGGTGTGTTGCTTGCTCATCATGACCACCGTGACAGATTAAGCTGCTTTGTTAGCGGCTTTGATCAGCGCGGCAACGCGATCGGAAACAGTAGCGCCCAGGCCAACCCAGTGAGCGATACGATCCAGATCCAGGCGAGTTTCTTCTTCCGCGCCGCTAGCGATCGGGTTGAAGAAACCAACGCGCTCGATGAAGCGACCGTTGCGTGCATTACGGCTGTCGGTGACAACAACCTGGTAGAACGGACGCTTTTTAGCGCCGTGACGTGCTAAACGAATAGTTACCATAACATCCTCTTGTGTGAATAAAACAACCGGGCCCCATCGAGGAACGGAGCCCGGTGTCATATTAAAAGCCCGAAAATTTTACTGATTTCTGTGCAAAAATCAATTCAAAACTATATACGCTAAATAATTCGAGTTGCAGGACAAAACGCGAAAGCGTTTTGAACAGCGCTTGAGCTGGCCCCGAAGGGGTGAGGCCGAATGGCCGAATCACGCGGCAAGTGAGTAAATCCCCGGGAGCGTACACAAGTACGTGACCGGGGTGAACGAACGCAGCCAACGCATCTGCGGCTTGAATTATGACGCGTATTAGCGGCCAGGGAAGCCTGGCGGCATCATCCCTTTCATCCCGCGCATCATCTTCATCATGCCGCCTTTCGATTTCATCTTCTTCATCATGCGCTGCATGTCGTCGAACTGCTTGAGCAGACGGTTCACATCCTGCACCTGCATCCCGCAGCCGGCGGCGATACGGCGCTTACGTGAACCTTTGATGATTTCCGGTTTGGCGCGCTCTTTCAGGGTCATCGAGTTGATGATGGCTTCCATACGCACCAGCACTTTGTCGTCCATCTGCGCTTTTACGTTGTCCGGGATCTGGCCCATACCCGGCAGCTTGCCCATCAGGCTGGCCATGCCGCCCATGTTTTTCATCTGACGCAGCTGCTCAAGGAAGTCGGTGAGATCGAAACCGTCGCCTTTCTTCAGTTTGGAGGCCAGCTTCTCGGCCTGCGCGCGGTCAACTTTGCTCTCGATATCTTCGATCAGCGACAGCACGTCGCCCATGCCGAGGATGCGGGAAGCGACGCGGTCCGGATGGAACGGCTCCAGCGCTTCGGTTTTCTCGCCGACGCCGAGGAATTTAATCGGTTTGCCGGTAATATGGCGAATCGACAGCGCCGCACCGCCGCGGGCGTCGCCGTCCACTTTAGTCAGCACCACGCCGGTCAGCGGCAGCGCTTCGTTAAAGGCCTTCGCGGTATTCGCCGCATCCTGACCGGTCATCGCATCGACGACGAACAGGGTTTCAACCGGGTTAATGGCGGCGTGGACGTGCTTGATTTCGTCCATCATCGCTTCGTCAACGTGCAGACGACCGGCGGTATCCACCAGCAGCACGTCGTAGAATTTGAGTTTCGCTTCTTTCAGCGCCGCATTGACGATATCCACCGGCTTCTGCCCGACGTCAGACGGGAAGAAATCGACGCCGACCTGCTCGGCCAGGGTTTCCAGCTGTTTAATCGCCGCCGGGCGGTAAACGTCCGCGGAAACGACCAGCACTTTCTTCTTGTGCTTCTCGCGCAGGAATTTCCCCAGCTTACCGACGCTGGTGGTTTTACCGGCACCCTGCAGGCCCGCCATCAGCACCACGGCCGGCGGCTGCGCGGCCAGGTCGAGCGTCTGGTTCTCTTCGCCCATCGCCGCCACCAGCTCGTTGCGGACGATTTTGACGAACTCCTGACCCGGGGTCAGGCTTTTATTGACTTCATGGCCGACCGCGCTCTCTTTCACGCGGCTGATGAAATCACGAACCACCGGAAGCGCAACGTCCGCTTCCAGCAGCGCCATGCGCACTTCGCGCAGGGTGTCTTTAATATTGTCTTCTGTAAGGCGTCCGCGGCCGCTAATGTTGCGCAGCGTACGCGACAAACGATCGGTTAAATTATCAAACATTGTCTCTCGCCTGAGGTGGAAACGGTCGGTCGCCGCAGCGACACACAAAACGAATGTGGCGGAGTATAACACGACATCAATCTGAATGTGCTGCAACGGTTGGAGCAGAGGCCTGCTGACGTTATACTGCTTCTCTTTCTTATTTAGCCAACAGCCGACACCTATGCCTGTTTTTGCTCTACTCGCCCTTGTCGCCTACTCCGTCAGCCTCGCGCTGATTATCCCCGGCTTGCTGCAAAAAAACAGCAGCTGGCGGCGAATGGCGATTTTATCTGCGACTATCGCGTTGATCTGCCATGCTTTTGCGCTGGAAGCACGGATATTCCCCGGCGGCGAGAGCGGGCAAAACCTCAGCTTACTGAACGTCGGGTCGCTGGTCAGCCTGATGATCTGTACGGTGATGACTATCGTGGCCTCGCGCAATCGCGGCTGGCTGCTGCTGCCTATCGTCTATGCCTTCGCACTGATCAATCTGGCCTTCGCCACTTTCGTGCCTAACGAATATATCACCCACCTGGAAACCACCCCGGGGATGCTGGTGCATATCGGCCTGTCGCTCTTCTCGTACGCCACGCTGATCATCGCCGCGCTGTATGCGCTGCAGCTGGCGTGGATCGACTACCAGTTAAAGAATAAAAAGCTGGCCTTCAGCAGCGAAATGCCGCCGCTGATGAGCATCGAGCGCAAAATGTTCCACATCACCCAGGTCGGCGTGGTGCTGCTGACTCTGACGCTGTGCAGCGGCCTGTTCTATATGCACAATCTGTTCAGCAGCGAAAACATTGATAAAGCGGTGCTGTCGATTATTGCGTGGTTCGTCTATATCGTTCTGCTGTGGGGCCACTATCATGAAGGGTGGCGCGGACGTCGCGTGGTCTGGTTCAGCGTCGCTGGCGCCGGTCTGCTGACGCTGGCCTATTTTGGTAGCCGCGTGCTGCAGCAGTTCGTGAGCTAAGTCTTTTAAGGAATCCTACGTGGAACATATCTCCACCACCACGCTGATCATAACGCTGATCGTCATGGTGATTATCTCTGCCTATTTCTCCGGCTCCGAAACCGGCATGATGACGCTGAACCGCTATCGGCTGCGTCATATGGCGAAACAAGGCAACCGCCCCGCCAAGCGCGTGGAGAAGCTGCTGCGCAAGCCGGACCGCCTGATTAGCCTCGTGCTCATCGGCAATAACCTCGTCAACATTCTCGCCTCGGCGCTGGGCACCATCGTCGGCATGCGCCTGTACGGCGACGCCGGCGTCGCGATCGCCACTGGCGTGCTCACCTTTGTGGTACTGGTATTTGCCGAGGTGCTGCCGAAGACCATCGCCGCGCTCTATCCGGAAAAGGTCGCCTACCCCAGCAGCTTCCTGCTGGCGCCCCTGCAGGTGCTGATGATGCCGCTGGTGTGGCTGCTGAATACCATCACCCGCATGCTGATGCGCATGATGGGCATCCGCACCGATACCGTCATCAGCAGCGCTTTGAGCAAAGATGAACTGCGCACGATTGTGAATGAATCCCGTTCACAAATCTCCCGGCGCAACCAGGATATGCTGCTGTCGGTCCTGGATCTGGAAAAAGTCAGCGTTAACGACATCATGGTGCCGCGCAATGAGATTGTCGGCATCGACATCAATGATGACTGGAAATCTATCGTCCGCCAGCTGACCCACTCGCCACATGGCCGCATCGTGCTCTACCGCGATTCACTGGACGATGCCATCAGCATGCTGCGCGTTCGCGAAGCCTACCGTCTGATGACGGAGAAGAAAGAATTCACAAAAGAGATCATGCTGCGGGCGGCAGATGAGATCTACTTTGTTCCGGAAGGGACGCCGCTCAGCACCCAGCTGGTGAAATTTCAGCGCAATAAAAAGAAAGTCGGTCTGGTGGTCGATGAATACGGCGATATTCAGGGGCTGGTCACCGTAGAAGATATTCTTGAAGAGATTGTCGGCGACTTCACCACCTCCATGTCACCCACCCTGGCGGAGGAAGTGACCCCGCTTAACGACGGCACGGTGATTATCGACGGCAGCGCCAACGTTCGCGAAATCAACAAAGCGTTTAACTGGCACCTGCCGGAAGATGAAGCGCGCACCGTCAACGGTATCATCCTCGAAGCGCTGGAAGAGATCCCGGTCCCGGGCACCCGCGTGCGCATTGAGCAGTACGATATAGATATCCTCGACGTGCAGGACAACATGATCAAACAGGTGAAAGTGATGCCGGTGAAATCATTACGCGAGAGCGTCGCGGAGTAGCGCGAGCGAAGGAATTAACATCACGGCGGGCTGCGGCCCGCCGTTTTTTTATCTCGCGCCGGGAGCGGTGGCATAAAAAAACGGCCGCCCGCGGGCAGCCGTTGAGCAATGCAGCAAACGTTATTTCGCTTTCGCTACCGTCACCATCGCGGCGCGAATAGTACGGCCGTTCAGGGTATAACCTTTCTGCATCACGGCCAGCACGTTGCCCGCCGCCACGTCTTCAGATTCGACCATCGCAATGGCCTGGTGGACGTTCGGATCCAGCGGAACGTTGGTGTCGGCGATCACTTCCACGCCGAACTTACGCACCACGTCCAGCATAGATTTCAGGGTCAGTTCGATCCCTTCCACCATCGGCGCCAGGTCCGGGTTAGCCTTGTCGGCCACTTCCAGCGCGCGGTCCAGGCTGTCGATCACCGGCAGCAGTTCATTGACGAATTTTTCCAGCGCGAATTTGTGCGCTTTCTCGATATCCTGCTCGGTACGGCGACGCAGGTTATCTTCGTCGGCTTTGGCACGCAGCATCACTTCACGTTCACGTTTCTGCGCTTCAGCCAGCTGGGCTTCCAGATTCGCAATTTTTTCATCGCGCGGATCCACCTGCTCAGCCGAAACTTCAGGCTCTACTGCCTCAACGTCGTCGTGCTGCTCCGTGATAATTTCTTCCGGGGCTTGCCCCTCAGGCGTTTTCTGTTCTTTACTACTCATGAATTTCTCCGCGTTTTTTTCGCATTCATCTCGCTAACTTCGCTTATTATGGGGATCAGTTTCCGGGTTTCAAGGGAAGCGGACAGATTGTCACTATTTCATTTAACGCAAGGACATCCAGATCATGAAGAACCATTTCAAGTGTATCGGCATTGTGGGACATCCTCGTCACCCCACCGCCCTGACCACACATGAAATGCTCTGGCGCTGGCTGTGCAGCAAAGGGTATGAAGTGCTGGTTGAACAGCAGATCGCCCATGAACTTCAGCTCAGCAACGTGAAAACCGGCACGCTGGCGGAGATTGGCCAACAGGCCGACCTCGCGGTGGTGGTGGGCGGCGACGGCAATATGCTCGGCGCGGCGCGGACCCTGGCCCGTTACGACATTAACGTCATCGGCATTAACCGCGGCAACCTCGGCTTTCTCACCGACCTTGACCCGGACAACGCCCTGCAGCAGCTCGCCGACGTGCTGGAAGGCCACTACATCGCCGAGAAACGCTTTCTGCTGGAGGCCCAGGTGTGCCAGCAGGATTGCCAGAAACGCATCAGCACCGCCATCAACGAAGTAGTGCTGCACCCCGGCAAAGTGGCGCATATGATTGAGTTCGAAGTCTATATCGACGAAGTCTTTGCGTTCTCTCAGCGCTCTGATGGCCTGATAATCTCCACCCCGACCGGCTCCACCGCTTATTCATTGTCGGCCGGCGGCCCGATCCTCACCCCGTCGCTGGACGCTATCACCCTGGTGCCGATGTTCCCGCACACCCTTTCAGCGCGACCGCTGGTGATCAACGGCGACAGCACCATCCGCCTGCGCTTCTCTCATCGCTGCAGCGATCTGGAGATCAGCTGCGACAGCCAGATTGCCCTACCGATCCAGGATGGCGAAGACGTTCTCATTCGCCGCTGTGATTATCACCTCAATCTGATTCACCCGAAAGATTACAGCTATTTCAATACATTAAGCACCAAGCTCGGCTGGTCGAAAAAATTGTTCTGATTTACATCGCTGCCTCTTTACTGGATAAAAAACCAGTCTATACTGTACGAAAACACAGTATTGGTTTTTCATACAGGAAGGCAGCTATGTTGGCGCAACTCACCATCAGTAATTTTGCTATCGTTCGTGAACTGGAAATTGATTTCCACAGCGGCATGACCGCCATCACCGGGGAAACCGGCGCCGGGAAATCCATTGCCATCGACGCGCTGGGGCTGTGCCTCGGCGGCAGAGCGGAAGCCGACATGGTGCGTCGCGGCGCCACCCGCGCCGACCTGTGCGCGCGCTTCGCGCTGAAAGATACCCCGGCCGCCCAGCGCTGGCTGGAAGAGAACCAGCTGGAGAGCGGGCGTGAGTGTTTACTTCGTCGGGTGATCAGCGCTGACGGCCGCTCTCGCGGCTTTATCAACGGTACCGCCGTCCCGCTCTCTCAGCTGCGCGAACTGGGCCAGCTGCTGATCCAGATCCACGGCCAGCATGCGCACCAGCTGTTGACCAAACCCGAACACCAGAAAACGCTGCTCGACGGCTATACCGGTGAGTATGCGCTCACTCAGCGCATGGCCGAGCATTACCGCCAGTGGCACCAGAGTTGCCGCGAGCTGGCCCTGCACCAGCAGCAGAGCCAGGAGCGCGCCGCCCGCGCCGATCTGCTGCAGTACCAGCTTAAAGAGCTGAACGAATTTAACCCGCTGCCGGGAGAATTCGAGCAGATTGACGAAGAGTACAAGCGCCTGGCCAACAGCGGCCAGCTGCTCAGCACCTGCCAGCACGCCCTGACGGTACTGGCGGACGGTGAAGAGGCCAATCTGCAGAGCCTGCTTTATACCGCGAAGCAGCTGGTCAGCGAGCTGGTGGGTATGGACAGCAAGCTTTCCGGCGTGCTGGATATGCTGGAAGAGGCGGCCATTCAGCTCAGCGAGGCCAGCGACGAGCTGCGCCACTATCACGACCGTCTGGATCTCGATCCGAACCGTCTGTTCGAACTTGAGCAGCGGATTTCCCGGCAAATCGCGCTGGCGCGTAAACACCAGGTAATGCCGGAAGAGCTGCCGGCGGTTTATCAGGCGATGCTGGAAGAGCAGCGCCTGCTGGACGATAGCGCCGGCTCGCTGGAATCCCTCAGCCAGCAGGTAGTCGAACATCATCAGCTGGCGCTGGAGACCGCGCGTCAGCTGCACGCCCTGCGCCAGGCCAGCGCCGACGAGCTGACCCAGCTTATCACCGAGAGTATGCACTCACTTTCGATGCCCCACGGGATCTTCGCGATTGAGGTCGCTTTCGATGAACGCCATCTCACCGCCGACGGCGCCGATCATATTGAGTTCCGCGTCACCACTAACCCCGGTCAGCCGCTGCAGCCGATCGCGAAAGTGGCCTCCGGCGGCGAACTGTCGCGCATTGCGCTGGCGATTCAGGTGATCACCGCGCGTAAAATGGAAACCCCGGCGCTGATCTTCGACGAAGTGGACGTCGGCATCAGCGGCCCGACCGCCGCCGTGGTCGGCAAGCTGCTGCGCCAGCTGGGCGAGTCCACGCAGGTGATGTGTGTGACCCACCTGCCGCAGGTTGCGGGCTGCGGCCACCATCATTTCTTTGTCTGCAAAGAGACCGATGGCGAGATGACCGAAACCCATATGCAGCCGCTGGATAAGCGCGCTCGTCTGCAGGAGCTGGCTCGCCTGCTGGGCGGCAGCGAGGTCACGCGCAACACCCTGGCGAACGCGAAAGAGTTGCTTGCGGCGTAAACTTTTTGATTTTCACAGGGTCATAGTGAACAGCAAATTGCCTGCTGACCTGCAGCCGGAGGTTTCCATCGGCGCGAAGGTCTATTATTATCGGCATATTACAGATGAGCCACGTACTGCTCGGGCCCAAAAAGGAATCAAATCACTATGCGCTGTAAAACGCTGACTGCTGCCGCAGCGGTTCTTCTTATGTTGACCGCAGGCTGTTCCACTCTGGAACGAGTGGTTTACCGTCCTGACATCAACCAGGGTAACTATCTGGCCCCTAACGATGTAGCAAAAATTCGTGTCGGTATGACGCAACAGCAGGTTGCTTATGCTCTCGGAACGCCAATGATGTCGGATCCGTTCGGCACCAACACCTGGTTCTATGTATTCCGTCAGGAGCCGGGCCACGAGAAAGTGACTCAGCAGACCCTGACCCTGACCTTCAACAGCGGCGGCGTGTTGACCAACATTGATAACAAGCCCGCGCTGACCAGTCAGTAAGGCCCGGAAAAGCAAAAAGCGCTCAGTGAGCGCTTTTTTTATGGCTGATAGCCGGTCTGCTGCTGTGGGTTACTTCGCAGCGCTTTTCTCTGCCCGCTGGCGACGCAGTTCTTTCGGGTCTGCGATCAGCGGGCGATAGATTTCGACCCGGTCGCCGTCGTGAACTTCGTCATGCAGCTTAACCGGACGACTGTAGATACCCAGCTTGTTCTTCGCCAGATCGATATCATCACGCAAGGCCAATAGCCCGCTGGCGATAATCGCCTGCTCGACCGTCGCTCCCTCATCCAGGGTGACTCGCTGCAAATACTGCTTTTCAGGCAGCGCGTAGGCGACTTCAACACGAATATTAGCTGGCACTGTAGACCTCTTTGGCGCGCGAAGTGAACGCCTGCACCATGTTGGCGGCCAGCTCTTTGAAGACCCGGCCAAAGGCCATCTCAATCAGCTTATTGGTAAACTCAAAATCGAGATGGAACTCGATTTTGCACGCCTCGGGGCTCAGCGGAATAAACTTCCAGCCGCCAATCAGTTTCTTGAACGGGCCATCCACCAGGCTCATCAAAATGCTCTGGTTGCTGGTCAGTGTATTCCGGGTCGTGAAGGTCTTACTGATGCCGGCTTTGGACACATCAACCGCCGCCGTCATTTGCGTCGGCCCGAATTCCAGCACGCGGCTACCGGTGCAGCCTGGCAGAAAATCAGGATAGGACTTCACATCGTTTACCAGTTGATACATCTGTTCCGCGCTGAAAGGCACCAGCGCAGTACGGCTAATCTGAGGCATAGCAGGTTCCACATTTAAACACAGTGCAAATAATATCATTTATCTGCTGCTAAAAAAAACGCTGTGCCGCAACTCGTGCTAAGATGCGCAGTACACCTCGCAGGATGCGATCGAGGTAACTGTGTATAAGACGATGACTTCAGGACATTATGACTAAGAAAAAAGCCCACAAACCTGGATCAGCCACCATTGCGCTGAATAAACGCGCCCGTCACGAATACTTTATCGAAGATGAATACGAGGCTGGTCTCGCCCTGCAGGGCTGGGAAGTCAAATCCCTGCGTGCAGGCAAAGCCAACATCGGCGATAGCTATGTCATCCTGAAGGATGGCGAAGCCTTCCTGTTCGGCGCCAACTTTACGCCCATGGCCGTGGCTTCCACCCACTATGTGTGCGACCCGACGCGCACTCGTAAGCTGCTGCTTAACCAGCGCGAACTCGACACGCTGTACGGCCGCATTAACCGCGAAGGTTATACCGTTGTCGCCCTGTCGCTGTACTGGAAGAACGCCTGGTGCAAAGTGAAAATCGGCGTCGCCAAAGGTAAGAAACAACACGACAAGCGTACCGATCTGAAAGATCGTGAATGGGCGCTGGATAAGGCGCGTATTATGAAGCACGCCGGACGTTAATTTCCCCTCCCCGAGGGCCAGCTCTCGCTGGCCCTTACGCTATATCCTTGTTGATGCTGCTTTTTCGTCCACCCTGCTGAAATAATCCTGCGTGATGGGGCTGGTAACGACATTCACAAATCTGTTATACTTGACCTACACATTGGGGCTGATTCTGGATTCGACGGGATTTGCGAAACCCAAGGTGCATGCCGAGGGGCGGTTGGCCTCGTAAAAAGCCGCAAAAAATAGTCGCAAACGACGAAAACTACGCTTTAGCAGCTTAATAACCTGCTCTGAGCCCTCTCTCCCTAGCTTCCGCTCTTAAGACGGGGATCAAAGAGAGGTCAAACCCAAAAGAGATCGCGTGGATGCCCTGCCTGGGGTTGAAGCGTTAAATCTAATCAGGCTAGTTTGTTAGTGGCGTGTCTGTCCGCAGCTGGCAAGCGAATGTAAAGACTGACTAAGCATGTAGTGCCGAGGATGTAGGAATTTCGGACGCGGGTTCAACTCCCGCCAGCTCCACCAAAATTCTCCATCGGTGATTACCAGAGTCATCCGATGAAGTCCTGAAAGCCCGCACGGCGCAAGCCCTGCGGGCTTTTTTGTGCCTTGAATTTATCCCGCGAAGTCCGAAGAGAACTCATTAAATCCGAACCTTTTAGGCCCATTGATAGGCCCAACGAAAAGCTCTGTTGTTTTCGCGCTACCAATTACCCGCCAACCCCCCCTCTCAGAATTAGACCTCCCACGACACTCGCACAACCCTTTCACCCTCCGGCCGCGTCCGCGGCCGGAGAGATAGATTTACCCCTTGGCAGAATACACGTCCAGCATGGCAAGGACCGCCCGACGCGCTGCATCGTCTGCGATATTGTCAGGCAACGCATCAGCCCGCAGAGTGACATAAGCGTCAGCAGCCCTTCGAATGGCAATCCCGACGGAGTGACGATCGTGCGTTGCCAGGGTGGAAGTCAGCAGGCCATCGGGATCAATGCCGAGGGCTTCTATTCGGCGAACACCGCGTTGCGGTAGATTGGCGCGACGGAACAGCATCGGCCCCAGCACTTGTTCCCGGAAGAAAGACAGCATCCCCATCGCTTCGAAGAGTTCCCCCCTGCCCAGTTTAACCACGGCATAATGCAGCCAGATCCAGGCTCGGGACTCAAACCACTCCGGCGTCATATCCGGCCAGTGCGCGCTAAATTTTGCCAGTTGTCGCTCTAGAGCATCGTTATCTCGGGTAAATAACACGGCAGGCTCTTCAACGCGCTGAGTGAGCATGTCCAGAGTGATAAATTTCAGATCGACATGCAGAAGTTCCGGGCCAAACAGGCAGATCAGCAGGCGAGGCTCACCGACGTGTTCCCCGGTGAAAGCATGTAGCAGATGGCCGAGCGTTCCGGCGAACGCCATACGCTGAGCCATGATTTCGTCATAATAGAGAGGGTCGACCACCACCACGAAATCCAGATCGGAGTATTGATCAAACCCGCCATGGATAAACGAGCCGCCAGCGAGAAGGGAGTGGATCCGCGAATCAGACTGTAATTTAAGCTTCAGTTGCTCTGCAAAACTTCTGTGTAAATCGGGTAGCGTATTAAGCATACTTTTTCCTGTTCACAAAAAAGACAAAGCATTACAGAATATCGAGCGATTCATCAGCAGACCAGATATTTCTGCTGGAACCCTACGCTCCATCGCGAAGCGCTAAATGCAAGCAATACCTCCCTCAGACCACCTCGCTCATCCACTCAGCAAACGCCCGCACAGCGGGAGAGAGAAAGCGCTGGTGCGGATAGAGCAATGTGACGGGTACCGGGGGCGGCTGCCAGTCCGTCAGCACTTCCACCAGTCTCCCCTCCTGCAGGTGGTCAGCAACGATATTCTCCGCCAGCTGCGCCAGCCCGAAGCCCGCCAGGCACATTTTTATATAGAGCCCCGTTTCATTCACCGCGGCGTTGCCGCTGACGGGTACAGAAAAGGTCTCCCCGTGGCGAACAAAGCGGAACTCATCGGCCCGTCTCGCCTGGCCGGAGAAATAATGCACCGCCCGGTGCTTAGAGAGCGCCTCCGGTGACGACGGCACGCCATATTCCCTGAGATAGTCCGGCGACGCGCAGGTTACCCAGCGAAAGCGGCCCAGAGGGCGGGCCACCAGGCTGGAGTTGTTCAGCTCTCCCATGCGTATCACGCAGTCGACACCTTCCTGAATCAGATCGACCTGCCGATCGCTGACGCCGATCATCAGGTAGATATCGGGATAGCGCCGGTAAAAGTCCGGCAGATGCGGCATGACGATGAAATGCGCGATGCCCGCGGGCATATCAACCCGCAGGCGCCCCTGAGGCCGCGCGACAGACTCGCTGAGGCTGGATTCGCTATGTTCGATGAGGGCGAGAATTTCCCGGCACTGCGCCAGATACTGCAGCCCTTCCGGAGTGAGACTCACCCGCCTTGTGGTCCGGTTCAGCAGCCGCACCTTCAGGTATTGCTCAAGGTTTTTAATGGTACTGGTGACAGTGGAGGCAGGCAGGGAAAGGGTTTCCGCGGCACGCACGAAGCTCCCTGCCTCCGCAACGCGCATAAACATCTGCATAGCCTGGATACGATCCACCTTCTTTCTCTCCTGAAGCAAGCAACTTACCGACTGACGGCATGATTATTCGTTAATTATGAATAATGAAAACAATTTACGCACCTTTTTTCGCTTAATCGACTGGCGTATCGTTGCACGGTGGATTACGAAGGGGGCCCGAAAATGAACATGCCCTCAATAAATATCCAGATAATCATTACGTTAAATAGCATGCACAAAGGAAAAACCATGTCCGTTCAGCCTGTCGAATTAAGTAAGGCCTATCGTTTATTGCAGGTCGGGTCCACCACCATGATTTCCGCAAAATATGATGGTGTCGAAAATGTCATGTCAGCCGCCTGGGTTGGGCTGGCAGGCGAGCGAAAAGTGGTGGCCTATATCGGCCCCCAGGCCTTCACACGTCAGCTGGTGGAAAAGAGCGGCTATTTCGTGGTGCAGATCCCCGTAGTCAGCCAGATGGCAACCGTCCTCTACGCTGGCGGGCGCAGCTATGCCGACGCGCCGGATAAAAATGACTCCATCCCCTTCATTTATCAGCCGGGGTTCGACATCCCCCTCGTGGCAGGCTGCGCCGGCTGGCTGGTGTGCAAAGTGATGCCCTACCCGGACATTCAGCAGCAACACAATCTGTTTCTGGGCGACATCGTCGCCGCCTGGAGCGATGACCGGGTATTCCGTAACGGACACTGGATTTTTGATGATGCGCCGGACGAGCTACGGACCGTTCACTATGTCGCAGGCGGGCAGTTCTATGCCATCGGCAAAGGCAGCAAATTCGATCATGGACCGGGTCAGGACTGATCCTCCCCGGTCATGAAGATCACTGACGAGATGCTTGCCCTGCAGAGCGGCTGATACTCCGGCGCCAGACGCCGGGCGCCTGGCCGTACTGGCGCTTGAAGCTGCGGTTGAAGGACTGCTGGGAGTCAAAGCCGAGGGCGATCGCCACGTTCAGGATCGGCTCGTTGCTGTGGGCTAAGCGTTCAACCGACTTTTGCAGCTTTTGCGCCCGAATATATTCTCCGAGGGGCTGCCCGGTATGTTCTTTGAAGATCCGCTGCAGGTGCCACTTCGAATAGCCGGATCGTCGGGCAACGGTGTCAATATCCAGACGGCTATCAAGATGGTTGTCGATCCAGTCGATCAGATCCTGAATGATGGCGCCAGTATTCATCATGTTACCTCCGCGCAGCCGGTTAAAAGCATCTTTGTCAGTTGCATTTAAAGGTGGCCTGTTTTTACACAAAATGCAAGTTTTATTGTTACATTTAAATCCACGCCGGGATCGCGGTTTTTGTCTCCCCCCTGGACCGCACATAAAGTGCAACAATTATTATTGCACTTAGTTAAGCGCCTTCCTACAATCGCCGCGATAGTGTATTCGAAATTGTTACAGTTTTGTGGCGATGATCGACACAAATGGCCTTAAGCCAGCCCGGACAAAGGAAGTGGCGCGGCCTCTCACGCTGCGTCTTGCCCGGCGGCTACAATTACCGGAATAAAAATAATGAGCCTGCAAAAAACCTGGGGAAACATTCACCTGACCGCGCTCGGCGCGATGATGCTCTCCTTTCTGCTCGTCGGCTGCGACGACAGCGTCGCGCAAAATGCCGCGCCTCCCGCCCCGACGGTCAGCGCCGCTAAGGTGCTGGTGAAGTCGATCAGTCAGTGGGATAGTTTTAACGGTCGCATTGAAGCGGTGGAGAGCGTTCAGCTTCGCCCTCGCGTCTCGGGATATATTGATAAAGTGAATTACACCGACGGTCAGGAGGTGAAAAAGGGCCAGGTGCTGTTCACCATAGATGACAGAACCTATCGCGCCGCGCTGGAGCAGGCGCAGGCGACGCTGGCGAGAGCCAAAACGCAGGCCAGCCTGGCGCAAAGCGAGGCGAACCGCACCGATAAATTAGTCCATACCAATCTTGTCTCCCGTGAAGAGTGGGAGCAGCGCCGGTCAGCCGCGGTTCAGGCGCAGGCTGATATTCGCGCCGCGCAGGCGGCGGTGGATGCCGCGCAGCTTAACCTCGACTTCACCAAAGTGACCGCCCCTATTGACGGCCGCGCCAGCCGGGCGCTGATCACCAGCGGTAACCTGGTCACCGCGGGCGACACCGCCAGCGTGCTCACCACTCTGGTCTCGCAGAAGACGGTGTACGTCTACTTTGACGTCGACGAGTCAACCTACCTCCACTATCAAAACCTCGCCCGCCGTGGGCAAGGGGCGTCCAGCGATAATCAGGCGCTCCCGGTGGAGATTGGCCTGGTTGGCGAGGAGGGTTACCCCCATCAGGGCAAAGTGGATTTTCTTGATAATCAGTTAACGCCGAGTACCGGCACCATCCGCATGCGCGCGCTGCTGGATAACTCGCAGCGTCTGTTCACACCGGGGCTGTTTGCCCGCGTGCGTCTGCCGGGCAGCGCCGAGTTCAAAGCCACGCTGATCGACGACAAAGCGGTACTGACCGATCAGGATCGTAAATACGTCTATATCGTTGATAAAGATGGTAAAGCGCAGCGACGTGATATTACCCCGGGGCGTCTGGCAGACGGTTTACGCATCGTTCAGAAGGGGTTGAACCCTGGGGATAGCGTCATCGTCGACGGGTTACAAAAAGTGTTTATGCCGGGTATGCCGGTGAATGCCAAAACCGTTGCCATGACCACCAGCGCCGCCCTCAACTGATCCCTAATCAGAGAATCCAACACATGGACTTTTCCCGCTTTTTTATCGACAGGCCGATTTTCGCCGCGGTGCTGTCGATTTTAATTTTTATCACCGGGTTAATCGCTATCCCGCTGCTGCCGGTGAGCGAATATCCGGACGTCGTCCCGCCGAGCGTCCAGGTGCGCGCGGAGTATCCCGGCGCCAACCCGAAAGTGATTGCCGAGACCGTGGCGACGCCGCTGGAGGAAGCGATCAACGGCGTTGAAAACATGATGTACATGAAATCGGTCGCTGGCTCCGACGGCGTGCTGGTCACCACCGTCACCTTCCGCCCGGGTACCGACCCGGATCAGGCGCAGGTTCAGGTGCAGAACCGGGTCGCGCAGGCGGAAGCGCGTCTGCCGGAGGATGTACGCCGTCTGGGCATCACCACCCAGAAACAGTCTCCGACGCTAACCCTGGTGGTGCATCTGTTTTCGCCAAACGGTAAGTACGACTCGCTGTATATGCGCAACTACGCCACGCTGAAAGTGAAGGATGAGCTGGCGCGCCTGCCCGGCGTCGGCCAGATCCAGATTTTTGGCTCCGGTGAATATGCGATGCGCGTCTGGCTGGATCCCAATAAGGTCGCGGCCCGCGGTCTGACAGCCTCGGATGTGGTGACGGCGATGCAGGAGCAAAACGTCCAGGTGTCTGCCGGACAGCTTGGTGCCGAGCCGCTGCCGCAGGAGAGCGATTTCCTGATCTCCATTAACGCCCAGGGCCGTCTGCATACCGAAGAAGAGTTTGGCAATATCATTCTGAAAACGGCGCAGGATGGCTCGCTGGTCCGCCTGCGCGACGTGGCGCGCATCGAGATGGGTTCCGGCAGCTATGCGCTGCGCTCCCAGCTCAACAATAAGGATGCGGTCGGGATCGGTATCTTCCAGTCGCCGGGGGCTAACGCCATCGATCTGTCGAACGCGGTACGCGCCAAAATGGCCGAGCTGGCCACCCGCTTCCCGGAAGATATGAAATGGGCGGCGCCGTACGACCCGACGGTTTTCGTGCGCGACTCCATCCGCGCGGTGGTGCAGACGCTGCTGGAAGCAGTGGTGCTGGTGGTGCTGGTGGTGATCCTGTTCCTGCAGACCTGGCGCGCGTCGATTATCCCATTGATCGCCGTGCCGGTATCGGTGGTGGGTACCTTCAGCATTCTCTATCTGCTGGGCTTCTCGCTGAATACCTTGAGCCTGTTCGGGCTGGTACTGGCTATCGGTATCGTGGTGGACGACGCCATCGTGGTGGTGGAGAACGTTGAGCGTAATATCGAAGAGGGGCTTGCGCCGCTTGCCGCGGCGCATCAGGCGATGCGTGAGGTCTCCGGGCCGATTATCGCCATTGCGCTGGTGCTGTGTGCGGTGTTCGTGCCGATGGCGTTTCTCTCTGGGGTCACCGGCCAGTTCTACAAACAGTTCGCGGTGACCATCGCCATCTCGACGGTGATCTCGGCCATCAACTCGCTGACGCTCTCCCCGGCGCTGGCGGCCCTGCTGTTAAAGCCGCACGGCGCGAAGAAAGACCTCCCTACCCGGCTGATCGATCGTCTGTTTGGCTGGATTTTCCGTCCGTTTAACCGCTTTTTCCTGCGCAGCTCGAACGGCTATCAGGGACTGGTGAGCAAAACCCTCGGACGCCGTGGCGCGGTGTTTGTGGTGTATTTGCTGCTGCTCTGCGCCGCTGGGGTGATGTTTAAAGTCGTCCCCGGCGGGTTTATTCCCACCCAGGATAAGCTGTATCTCATTGGCGGCGTGAAGATGCCGGAAGGTTCGTCGCTGGCGCGCACCGACGCGGTGATCCGCAAAATGAGCGAGATCGGGATGAATACCGAAGGGGTCGATTATGCGGTCGCTTTCCCGGGGCTTAACGCGCTGCAGTTCACCAACACGCCGAATACCGGGACGGTCTTTTTTGGCCTGAAACCGTTCGACCAGCGCAAACACACGGCGGCGGAAATTAACGCGGAGATCAACGCCAAAATCGCGCAAATCCAGCAGGGCTTTGGCTTCTCCATCCTGCCGCCGCCGATTTTAGGACTGGGTCAGGGTTCCGGCTACTCCCTGTACATCCAGGATCGCGGTGGGCTGGGCTATGGCGCGCTGCAAAGCGCGGTGAATGCGATGTCCGGGGCGATTATGCAGACGCCGGGGATGCACTTCCCGATCTCGACTTACCAGGCTAACGTGCCGCAGCTGGACGTGCAGGTCGATCGCGATAAGGCGAAAGCGCAGGGGGTGTCGCTAACCGATCTGTTCGGCACGCTGCAGACCTATCTCGGCTCGTCTTATGTCAATGACTTTAACCAGTTCGGGCGTACCTGGCGCGTGATGGCCCAGGCCGATGGGCCATTCCGCGAGAGCGTGGAAGATATTGCTAATCTGCGCACCCGCAATAATCAGGGCGAAATGGTGCCGATCGGCAGTATGGTGAATATCAGTACCACCTACGGGCCGGATCCGGTGATCCGCTACAACGGTTATCCAGCGGCGGACCTGATTGGCGATGCCGATCCGCGGATCCTCTCTTCTTCGCAGGCGATGACGCATCTGGAGGAGCTGTCGAAGCAGATCCTGCCGAATGGGATGAATATTGAGTGGACGGATCTGAGCTTCCAGCAGGCCACCCAGGGCAACACGGCGCTGATCGTCTTCCCGGTGGCGGTGCTGCTGGCGTTCCTCGTGCTGGCCGCACTGTATGAAAGCTGGACCCTGCCGCTGGCGGTGATCCTTATCGTGCCGATGACGATGCTCTCCGCGCTGTTTGGCGTCTGGCTGACCGGGGGCGATAACAACGTCTTCGTGCAGGTGGGGCTGGTGGTCCTGATGGGCCTGGCCTGTAAAAACGCCATTCTGATCGTCGAGTTTGCCCGCGAACTGGAGATCCAGGGGAAAGGCATCATGGAAGCGGCGCTGGAGGCATGCCGCCTGCGTCTGCGCCCGATCGTGATGACCTCCATCGCCTTTATCGCCGGGACCATTCCGCTGATCCTCGGCCATGGCGCGGGGGCGGAAGTCCGCGGTGTCACCGGGATCACGGTGTTCTCCGGGATGCTGGGCGTAACGCTGTTCGGTCTGTTCCTGACGCCGGTGTTTTACGTGACGCTGCGGAAACTGGTGACCCGCAGGAAGCCGGTCCAGGAGGATCTGCCCGCCTAGCCTGCAGCAGATAACAAAAAACCGCCTTCACAATGAAGGCGGTTTTTTTTCGTCATCAGATAGGAATTAAAGCGCTTTCTTAAAGCGGGCGATCATTTCCGGCACCGGATCGCAGCCGCTGGTATCGGCGTTTTTGACCGCCTCCAGCGCGCTGGCCACGGTGTGACGAGCAAGGACGTTTAGCGAAGCCTGCTCTGCTTCATCGGCAATCGATTTGAAGTACCAACAGGCGTTGGCGCTGACCACGCAGCGAGCCGGAACTTCAGGACGCGACGCCCACAGCTTTTTATCTTCAATAACCGAAAGATAGATATCACGCAGGGTGATCTTGTCCGCCGGGCGGCCAAGATGAATAGAGCCGTTGCGGCCAAGCGTGGAGACGATGATGCCGTCACGAGTAAGCGGAACCATTAGTTTACGGATAAAGCTCGGGTTCGCTTCCAGGCCGTAGGCCAGAATCGCACTCGTCGAACGTTCACCCATCTGCTCCGCCATTGCTACGCTGAGAACCATCTGCAAAGCTGTCGGGAAGCGGTAATCTAACATGGTATTGTCCTGGGTTGCGGTGAATCTTGTTCTTTTTGGCACCGCAGAGGTGAATAATCAATGAACAACAATATAACAAATACGGGAATTTTTTTGAAGCAATCTGCGGTTAGCCTGCGAAGTAAATTTTCTGATTTCGTCGGCAAAGGCAGGCTGAGAAAACGCGCCCTTCCGTACCGGTTTTCCTGAACGGCAATCGCCTCACCGCTCCCCAGTGGCTGCCCCGTGTTATAGAAATCCGCTGCCATAACGGCAGCGGATCCTGCGGGGTGTTAGGCCGTTAATTCCAGCTCGGTTTCAAAGGTGGTCACCGGCACAAACGGCAGGTAAGAGATCCGCAGCCTCTCGGCCACCTTCAGGCGATGCCATCCGGCCGGCAGGCCGCCTGGTTTGAGTACGGTGATGGTGGCCTTTTCGCCGAAGTTCCACCGGTCATCGTAGACGCTCTCCAGCTCGTCGAGCGTCCACTCCCGGCCGCGCAGCGCCAGGCGGATCGCCTGCCGTGGGATAGCTTCGCCGTTGAGGGTCACGGCGATATCTTCCACCATCGACAGCCCCAGGCCACGGTAGTAAGGCAGACGAGCCAAAAAGCGCACGCCGATAATTTCCCCGTCGCGGGTGACGTTGTCGAACCCTTCACGGCAGATAATATGCTGATCAAACATGATAATGCTCCTTACTGGCCCAGCAGCGCCGGGGGTGGGGTTTCATCTAACAGGCGGCAGAACATCAGCTGCTGGCGGCGGACCTGCTCCAGGCTGTCCACCTCCTGCGCGTCTTCCACCCAGCGGTTACCTTCGTACTCGGAGCACACATATCCCTCATAGCCACCCTTCTGCAGCACGCGGAAGATCTCATCGTAGGAAATCGACCACTCGGTTATCTCGTCGGTCATCTCATAGAATTTGGCATGGATGTTGTGGATCCGCGGCATAAAATCGAGCATCCGCTTCGGCTCGAACGCCGCGTTGTGGCGCAGGGTTTCCGCCATCGCCAACTGCGGGCCCGGCCCCCATTTTTGCATCACATCCAGGATCACGTATTCGCTGAGCGTCCGGTCTTCATAGGCTTTCTCGATAAAGTCCGCCGCCGCCTGGGGACAACCATTACGAATAAAGCGTTCTTTCCACACCCGCGGGAAGCGGGCTAAAAACATCCCCATATCCGGCAGGAAACCCAGCGCCCGGGTATGGGCTTTTTCATAGGCTTCGGCATGGCGAATAATCCACGGATGATCGAAATGCAGCGGGGCATGCACTTCCAGCAGAATGGTGATCCCTTTGTCTTCCGCATAAGGCGCCGCCGCCACCAGCACCTCCGGCGCCACGGAAACCAGGGAGCGGATATAGCGCATGCCCAGCCGGGCGGCAAAGTCGATGTCGTTTTGTACGCTGCGCACCTGCTCGTCAAACGGCATCGGCCGGTCTTTATATCGCTTATAGTCGAGCATAAAGTCATGGCATACCGGCACCGTATCATGGCGCTGCATCAGGCGATGCCAGTCGGCGATCGCCGCCTCCGGCATACCGCATTCGGGCCAGCCGGCGAAGGTCTGTTCGCCGACGACTTCAATGCCGCGGGCGCCGAACGCCGCGCAGTGACCGATCGCCTGATCGAGTGACATTTTGCCGAGGTAGGTCTCATTCTGAAAACTATACAGACTGACGCCGCGTTTTATTTTCTGAGTCATAAAAGTACCAGGTAAGTTGTTTAACAGGATAAGCCGGTCGCTTCGCGGGCGCGAGCTACCGAGGCCGCTGCGGGCAGCGACGGTTTGTACTCCAGACCAATGGCCCCGTTGTAGCCCAGCCGTTGCAGCCTGGCGATCAGCGCTGGCCACTCGCCGCTGCGCGGATCCGGTTCGTTACGATCCGGCGCCTGCGCTATCTGCACGTGCCCCACCAGATGCATTCTGCCGGCGAGCACCTCCTCCATCTCCTCTTCCATTACCATCGAGTGATAGACATCAAACAGCAGTTGCAGCCGCGGGCTGTCGACCGCCTCGATAATATCCAGCGCCAGCCGGGTATCGTTTAAGAACATCCCCGGATGATCGATGCGGGTGTTGAGCGGCTCCAGCAGCAGGGTGACCCCGGCGGCTTCCGCCAGCGTCGCTGCCTGACGCAGGATGTGGACCGCCTGCGCCCGCTGCTCGGCAATATCGACCCCTTCACGACTGAAGCCGGAGGCTACCACCAGCGGTGGCGACCCCAGCTGACGTGACACCGCCAGGCTGTCGCTCACTGCCGCCAGAAACTGCTCATGCTCCGCCGGATCCACCAGGCTGCGCCGGGGCTCCACCACGAAGCTAGACAGCGTCACGCCCGTCTCCTCCAGCGCCTGCGCCAGCGCTGCCAGCGGTTTATCGCGCCAGAGGTGAAACTCAACGTGGCTGAATCCCTGCGCTTTCGCCGCCCGGACCCGATCGCTGAAATCGGGATACTCTTCACGAAACAGCCATTCAATACATGCGGACAAATACATCCGACCCCCTTCTCTACTTGCCAGATCAAAACAAACAAAATTAGAATAAGAATTCTTATTCTGTTTCGGAGCGGCAGTGTGACGCCTTCCCCTCTGGCTTATCGGTCAACGGCAGGATCTGACGCGGCATAACCAGAATGAGTGCTCTAATTCTAATCTCTGATTGCTATAAATTGTCAATATTATTTAACAAGTATTTAACTAAATCTGAAGGTACATCATGCTCAATAACGCTTCGGCGGCCACAGTTCAGGCGCCTCCCTACACCAGCGAACGGCAGCGCACGCTGGCCACGCTGGTGGTTTCGATAGCGCTGGTGCTGGAGATCATCGACGTTTCAATCATCAATGTCGCCATCCCGGTGGTACAGCGCGACCTGCTCGCCAGCCCGCGGCAAATCGAATGGGTGGTCACCGGCTACCTGTTCTTTTTCTCCATTCTGCTGCTTACCGGCGGCCGTCTCGGCGATCTGTATGGCTACCGGCGGATGTTCATTAGCGGCCTGCTGGCGTTTGGCGCCGCGTCGGCCGGTTGCGGGCTGGCCACCAGCCCGGAAATGCTGGTCGCGATGCGTATTGTGCAGGGGGCCAGCGGGGCGATGATGGGCCCGCAAATCCTCTCCCTGATGCAGGTTCTGTATCGCCCGCACGAGCGTTTTCGGGTGATGAGTATTTTCGGCCTGCTCGGCGGCGCCGCCGGGATCCTCGGCCCGGTACTTGGCGGGATCATCATCGAAAGCAATCTTTTCGGCCTCAGCTGGCGGCCGATCTTTTTGATCAACGTGCCGGTGATCGCCATCGCCGTCGCTCTGGCGTGGCGGGTGCTCCCGGCGGTGCGCAGCCCGGAGGCGAAAGGCATCGATCCGCTGGGAACCCTGCTGGCGGTGGTGGGCGGCGGCGCGCTGCTGCTCACCCTGATCGAAGGCCCCGCCCTGCGCTGGCCGGCCTGGATGGTGCTGCCGCCGCTGCTGTCGGTCATCACGGTGTCACTCCTCTGGCGCCATCTGCTGGGACGCGAACGCCGGGGCGGCACGCTGTTGTTGCCGCCAGCCGTACTGCGCGACCGCTTTTTTCGCGCCGGGATTATCATCACCCTGCTCTATCAGCTGACCACCGCCTCGCTGCTGCTGGCCACCGCGCTGGTGCTGCAGAGCGGACTGGGCTTCAGCCCGTTCCACACTGCCCTGATGCATATCCCCTTCGCGCTTGGGGCGATGTTTTCCATCGCCGTCGCTGGACGCCGGCTGTCACTTCGTCTTGGGCGCAACGTGACGCTGGTTGGGGTGGCGGTACAGATGAGCGGCCTACTGCTGATGGGCTACGGGATCGCCGCAGCGCCGGGGACGCTGCCGCTGACCGCGCTGGGTCTTGGGTTCGGCCTGTGCGGCTGTGGGATGGGGCTTATCTCCGCCCCGCTGCCGGCCTTTGCTATGGCGGCGATACCGGTGGCCCACGCCGGCGCGGCGTCGGGATTATTTCGCACCGGCCAGCAGTTTGGCGCCGCCCTCGGCATGGCGACCCTCGGCGGATTCTATCTGGCGCAAAGCGCCTCCGCACCGGAGGCCTGGCGCGGGGCCTTTATCACCCTGCTGACCCTTGGCGCCCTGATCCTGCTGGCGATTGCCGCCCTCAGCCGCCTGCTGCCCGCCTCAGTGCTTCCCCCGGCGGGTAAGCCATGACCTATCGCGTCCGGCAATGGCTGCTATCATGAGGAACCATTTATCAGGACGCACCAGGCTGTAGTACCTATTTTCTGTACACCTGCAACGGGCATACGCCCGGAGAACAATAAAAGGTAAGAACTGATATGGATGAAAACATCGATGTACTGATTATTGGCAGCGGCCCGGTGGGCGCCGCCTTTGCCCGCCGAATTGCCGATCGCAGCGCCGCGCGGATCCTGGTGGTGGAGGCTGGCGAAGCGCTGACCCCCGCGACCGGCGTCAATATCCGTAACCTGGCGCCTGAGCAGCGGGAAGCGGCGTACGCCAGCGCCCGGGCGTTTCCGCTGGCCGCCCTGCCGGAGAGCCTGCCGGCAGACGCTCTGCAGGCGCGGCCGGGCACCCACCTCCTCGACCCGGCGTCGCCCCACAGCGGCATGCCGGCTGCAGCGCTCTCCACTAACCTCGGCGGCATGGGCGTCCACTGGACCTGCGCCTGTCCGCGGCCGGGCGGCAGCGAAGTCATTCCTTTTCTCGATCCCCGAGAGATGGCTGACGCCTGGGAATCGGCAGAGCATTATCTGCAGGTGACCCGCGAAGGATTTCCGGCCACCGCCATCGGCCGGCAAATCGTCGATGCCCTTAACCAGCACTTCGCCAGCGACCGTCCCCCGGCGCGGCTGGCGCAGCCTATGCCGCTGGCCTGCGCCGCGACGCCGGAGGGCAAACCGCGCTGGTCCGGCGTCGACGCGGTGCTCGGCGAGCTGGCGGAGGAAGAGACCCGCCGCCAGCGCGGGGTGGAGATCCGCACCGCCACCCTGTGCACCCGGATCCTCAGCGAGAACGGCGTCGCCCGCGGAGCGGAGATGCGCGATCTGCGCAGCGGTGAACAGTACGTGGTGACGGCCAAAGCGGTGGTGGTCGCCGCCGATGCGCTGCGCACCCCACAACTGCTGTACGCCTCAGGCATCCGCCCGCGGGCGCTGGGCCGCTGGCTCAACGATCAGCCACAGGTGATCGCCCTGATTGAAGTGGACGCCCCGCCTGCCGTCGCCGCGCAGGCCAACCCGGTGCGCGACGGACGGGACAATGTCTCCGGCGTCACCTGGCTGCCGTTTCATGAGCCCGATTTCCCGTTCCACGGTCAGCTGATGCAGATGGATACCTCACCGATCGCCTTTACCCAGCCGCCGGGGAGCCCGACGAAGCCGGTGGTCGGTCTGGGGCTGTTTCTCGCTAAGGAGCTACGCGAGGAGGATCGGATCGTCTTCAGTGATAACACCGACGCCGTAGGGCTGCCGAAAATGCAACTGAACTATCAGTTAACCGACGGCGATCGCCGCCGGTTACAGCAGGCGGTGGCGGTGACCGAACGCGTCGGCGTCGCGCTGGGCCGCGTGGCGCCCGGTGGAGAAGCCATTATCCTGCCGGCAGGCACCTCGCTGCACTACCAGGGAACCTGTCGCCTGGGAGAAGCAAACGACGGCAGCAGCGTGGCCGATCGTCACTCGCGGGTCTGGGATTTTCACAATCTGTACGTCGGCGGCAACGGCGTGATCCCCACCTCAACCGCCTGCAACCCGACGCTGACCAGCGTCGCCCTGGCGATCCTTGCCGCGGATGATATCGTGGCGCGGCTGCTGTAGCGCCTCTGGCTTACCGGGGTAAAAGCGGCCCTGGTTCCCCGCGAAAGGCGACATCGGTCGCCTTTTTTATTGCCGCAAAACCACAACAACTCAATGGTATTTTTGTTTGTGATGGATCACATACGTAATCACAATTTTTCCCCGCGCCGTTCCTGCTCCTACTCTTAAATCCGCGGCGATTCCCGCCGCCACCTGTATCCCTGACCTGCATACTAAAAAACCGCGCCACCGCCGACGACAGGCGACCCGCGCGATAAAAGGAGAACGTCGTGAGCCATAGCCTGAATCCGCCCCACGCGCCGCAAGCCGGCGCGATCCAGGGCATCATCATCGCCCTGACCGCCTTTCTACCCATCCTGGCGATCGTTTCCCTGGCGCCGGCGGTCCCGACGCTGATCCAGCACTTCGCCGGCGTGCCTTATGTCGAAACCCTGGTACCGCTGATGCTCACCGCGCCCGGTCTGGTGATCGCCATCGCCGGGCCCTGCACCGGCTGGCTGGCGGATAAATTTGGCCGCCGTAAACTGCTGCTCAGCGCCACGCTGCTGTATGGCATCTGCGGCACAATGCCGCTCTACATCACCTCCCTGACCGGCATCTTTTGCAGCCGCCTCGGCGTCGGACTGGCGGAGGCGGTAGTGCTGACCATCGCTAACACCATGCTGATCGATTACTTTGACGACAAACAGCGCCGCTTCTGGCTGACGGTGCAGGGGGTAATTGGCCCGGCGCTGGCGGTGCTGGTGCTGGCCAGCTCCGGCTATCTGACCGCCCTGCGCTGGAACGGCGCCTTTATGATCTACTTTGTCGCCATCCTGTTGTTCCTGGCGATGTACTTCTGGATGTTCGAACCGGCTCAGGCGGCCCGTCCGCAGCACGCTGCCCAGGCGGCGCAGCATAATCAGTTTCCGTGGCCGCGAGTGATCACCCTCAGCGTGCTGACGTTTGTCTGCGCCATCATTTATTACGTGTACACCATCAATGGCGCCAACGCCTTTCATACTCTGCAAAATGCCACTCCGCAGCGTATCGGCCTGATTATGTCGCTGGTCAGCCTCGCCGTACCTGTCGGTTCGCTGCTGTTCGGTCTGGTCTCCCGCCGCTATACGCCGGAGCGCGTGCTCGCCATCATGCTCTGCCTGATGGGGATCGGGATGCTGGTGGTGGGCGAATCGCGGACGGTGATCGCCATGGGGATCGGCTCCGCCATCCAGCAGCTGGGGGCCGGAATGGCGATTAACGCGATGATTTACTGGGTAGGGTCGCTGATTCCGCCCGCCTACTGCGGCCGGGCGATGGGCGCCTGGTCCGGGGCCTTCTTCGCGGGCATGTTCGTCAGCCCGATTATTGTCGGCGCGATCCGCCTTCGGGCCGGGAACGATGTGCTGAGCGCCTTCCTGACGCTCGGCATCGCGGCGCTGGTTCTGGCCGCCGCGATATTTCTTTATACCTTCTCCCGTCATAGCCAGCGCCTGCGTCAGCATAAGCAGGCCAGCGCCTGGCAGTTAGCGAAGTAAGATCCCGCGGCTTAGCCGGCCTCGACGGGGGTGACCAGATAGCTCAGACACATCATGCCCAGATGGCGTTTGAGCTGTTCCCAGTCGCCCTCACCGGCAGCTTCTGCCGCCGACCCCAGGCCGAGGAAGCGGGCCAGCGCGGCATACGAAACCGTAAAGCAGAAGCGGGCGGCCTGTTCCGGCTCGGGGTGGCGGATCTCCGCCGCGGCATCGAGCAGCTGGTCGATAAAGGTCTGTTCGTTTTTCTGATAAGCGGCTTTACCAATCCCCGCCACGCGCTCATCATCCGCCCGCGCCATAAACGGCCGCAGGATCCCGGCATGGCGGCGCAGATACTCCGCCTGGACATCCATCAGCGCCGGAAGCCGCTGGCGCAGCGGCAGATTGCGTGCGTGCAGCTGCTGGATCAGTTGCTGCCATTCGGCGTCCAGCTCCTGCATCACCTCCATCATGACGGCGATAAACAGATCTTCTTTGCCGCCAAAGCGGGCATAAATCGAGCCGACAGAAACGCCCGAGCGTTTACTGATTTCAGCAATGGTCAGCAGCTCAAAGGTGCCTTCATGCAGGATTTCACGGCTGGCGGCCATCAGCCGCTCCAGCGCCACCCGGCTCCGGTCCTGTTTCGGCTGGCGCATCGCGGGAAGATCGGTCATCGCAGTTCTCACCTCTTTATCCATAGAAAACCCCCGCAGTGTATTGCAGTTAGCAACCGCGCTGCAAATTACCCGCCCGACTCACCTGTGGGCCATGTGGCAAAAGTGTGATGGCGGTCATTTTCATTCTTTGATAAACAACTAGAATCATAATTCTAGTTCCATTTAATAATAACAACCACCACACAACCCAGGAGTTGCTATGCGTTTCTCTGTTTTCCTCGTCGGCCGTTCCACTGCCCCCGAGCAGGATCGTTTCGTGATGCAGTCACTGATCGATCACGCGCGCCAGGCCGAAGATCGCGGTTTCGATGCGGTCTTTATGCCAGACCATCACTTTACCGGCTATGCGCCGATGTCCAGCGATCCGTTTGTCTTCGCCGCATACCTGGCGGGACAGCTGAAAAAGATCCACTTTGGCATGTCAGTCACCACCGTCCCGCTGCACCACCCGGTGCGCTTCGCCGAGCGCGTTAACCTACTGGATCAACTCACCGAAGGCCGCCTGCTGGTGGGCATCGGCAGCGGCACCACGCCGGAAGAGATGATCGGCTTTGGCGTGAACTACAAGGACGCCTCCAGCCTGCTGCAGGAGAACCTCGATCTGGTCCAGCGGCTGTGGGAGAAAAACATTGAAGACGATCCGATCATCTTCGAGACCGGCCACTATAAGGGCGCGGTGGTCCAGCGCATTGTTCCTGCCCCCTGGCAAAAACCGTTTAACCGCATCATGCCGGTGGCCCTGCGTGAAACCAGCATGCAGCGCGCCGCCGACAACGGCTGGCCGGCCTTTATACCCGCGTTTACTCCGCCGATCCCGGCCAGCAACGATCCGTTTGGCCAGCTGACCCACTATTTCACCCGCTACCGCGATGCCCTGCTCAACGCCGGCCATAGCGACGAGGTGGTGAACCACTGCCTCTCGTGGACCACCCATACCTGGCAGTGCGTCCATATCGCCCCCACCGACGAGCAGGCCCGCGAGGAGATGCTGCAGATCATGGGCTGGTACCAGCAGGCCATCGACCGGGAATATGAGTACAACAAGCGGGCGGAAGAGTTTAGCGGCGTTACGCTGCACCGCCATCCGGACTGTTTCAGCGAAGAGTGGATCAAAACCTGGTGCCTGTACGGCAGCCCGGAGACCGTCGCCGAAGAGCTGGAACGCCACCAGCAGCTGGGCATCGGCAACGTGCTGCTCGGCTTCACCAACGGCCCGCTGACCGAGGAGCGCCTGCGCCTGAGCCAGCAGTCGATCTCGTTGTTCGCGGACCAGATCCTGCCGCGCTTTCGCTAATCCGACCGGGAGATCCTGCTATGAATAAGCCTGTTTTCTCGCGCCCGCCGCTGCTGATCGGTATCGGCGGCACTACCCGCCCGGGCTCCAGCACCGAGCGCGCCCTCGCCGCCGCGCTGGCCCATGCCCGCACGCTCGGCGCGCAAACCCAGCTGTTCGGCGGCGCTGAACTGGCGGCCCTGCCGCCGTTTAACCCGGAAGTGACCACCCGCACGCCGCAGGAGGTAGCGTTTGTGGAAGCCGTGCGCCAGGCCGACGGCATTCTGCTGGCCTCGCCGGGCTACCACGGCGGCGTGTCTGGCCTGGTGAAAAACGCCATCGACCTGCTGGAAGATTTGCGCGGCGACAGCCGGGTCTATCTCGATGGCCGGGCGGTGGGCTGCATCGTTACCGCCGCCGGCTGGCAGGGGTGCAACACCACCCTCGGCGCCATGCGCGGTATCGTTCATGCCCTGCGCGGCTGGCCGACCCCGCTGGGGGTAACCCTCAACACCGCCGGCGTGTCGCTGTTCGACAGCGAGGGCCGCTGCACCGACGACGCGGTCCAGCGCGCGCTGGCCACCGTAGCCGAACAGTCGCTGGCCTTCACCCCTGACGCCCTCTTACGGAGACATGCCGATGCCTGCGCTCAGTCTGTCGCTTAGCGTTGCCGAAAAAGTACGGCTCACCGCCGGGATGGGGATGTGGTCTACCCACCCTATCCCGCACTCCACGCTGGGATCGGTCACCTTGTCCGATGGCCCGATGGGGATCACCGGCGGCCGGGTTGACGAGCGGGATATTGCCCTGCTCAGCCCCTGCGGGCTGGCGCTTGGCGCCAGCTGGGACCGCCAGCTGGTCAGCCGGGTGGGCGGCGTCATCGGTCAGGAGGCGCTGCGCACCGGGACGCAGGCGCTGCTGGCGCCTAACCTGAACCTGTTGCGCAGCCCCCTTGCCGGCCGCGCGTTTGAGCTTTTTGGCGAAGACCCGCGGCATATCGCCGAGCTGGGCGCGGCGTGGATCGACGGCGTTCAGCGCCAGGGAGTGGGCTGCATCGTCAAACATATGGTCTGTAACGATTCAGAAACCGATCGGCGGACCATGAACGTGGTCGTCGATGAAGCCACCCTGCGCGAAGTCTATTTCTGGCCGTTCGAAGTGGCGGCCAGCCGCGGTGTCTGGGGCATGCTGACCGCCTATAACCGGGTGAACGGGATCTATTGCGCCGAGCAGCATCAGGCCATCAGCCAGTGGCTGAAGCGCGATCTCGACTGGAACGGGCTGGTGATGTCCGACTGGTTCGGCACCCAGAATGGCCCGGCCAGCTTCCGCGCCGGACTGGATCTGGAGATGCCGGGCCCGGCCCGCCATATGGGCGACCACCTGCTGCCTGCGCTGATGGATACCGACAGCGATGCCCGGCGTCTCGACGATGCCGCCGCCCGGCTGGCGCGGCTGGCCGAACGGGTCAGCCATCCTCTGCCGTGGGATGGCTCTGCGGCCGCCCAGGCGCAGCGGTGCCACACGCTGGAGGAAGCCGCGGCGGCGGGGTTTGTCCTGCTGCACAATCGCCAGCGGCTGCTGCCTCTCGACGCGCAGGCGGGACAGCGGCTGGCGGTGATGGGTCCCAACGCCACGACGCCCTGCTTCCAGGGCGGGACCTTTGCCAGAGTGGCGCTGATGCCGGGACTGATCTCCCCCCTGGAGGCCATTCGTCAGCGCTTCTCCGCCGCCGGGGTTGAGATAAGCTATGCCCAGGGGGTGGAGAGCGATTACCGCATCCCGCCTCTGCATCATCTGCCGCTGCGCACCGCCGCCGGCGAACGCGGACTGGACGTTGCCTACGCCACCGCCGCCGGGGAGGTGGTTCACCGGGAGGTGCGCGATGCCTCCTCGCTGATCTGGTTTCGCGATATGCCGGGCGTCGGCGACATGCTGCGCCTGACCGAACGCGCCACCGTGACAGTAAGCTGCCAGTTCACCGCGCCGGTCAGCGGCCGCTACGGCTTCTGGATCGGCGGCACCGGGGAGGTCGCCCTGCAGCTGAACGGCGAACGCGTGGCGACCTTCAATGGCGAGGCGCTGGACGGGGATATCATGGGCAAGCTGATGCAGGCCCCCCATACTCGCCTTGAATTTCCGCTACAGGCCGGGGAATCCCTGACCTTCCGGGCCGAGATGGCGCTCGGTAGCAGTATCGCCCACGGCATCTGGTTTGGCTGCCAGCCCCCGCAAACCATCGATCTGCTGCAGCAGGCGGTCGACCATGCCCGGGCGGCCGACAGCGTGGTGCTGGTGATTGGCGAAACGGCCGATGCCGGTCTGGAGAGCATCGACCGCGACGCCACCGCGCTACCGGGGCATCAGGTTGCCCTGATCCGCGCCGTCTGCGCGGCGAACCCGCGGACGGTGGTGGTGCTGAACGTTGCCCATCCGGTGGATACCGGGTGTCTCGCCGACGCGGCGGCGGTGATGGTCGTCTGGTATCCGGGCCAGGAGTTTGGCCCGGCGCTGGCCTCGGTGCTGGCCGGGGATCGTGAACCTGGCGGTCGCCTGCCGGTCACCTTCGCCCAGCGCCTGGATGACTATCCGGTACGCAGCCTGACGCCGGACGCCGCGGGCGACCTCTGGTATCACGAGCGCCAGCAGGTCGGCTATCGCTGGTTTAGCGCCCGCGAACGTCCCGCCGCCTGGGCCTTTGGCCACGGTCTGGGGTATGCCGATATCACCCTCAATGCCGCCGCACTGACAGGCGACGAGGTGGACGGGCTGCAGCTGCGCTGCCAGTTGCAAAACCGCGCCGCCCGCGACGGGAAAGCGGTGGTCCAGCTCTACCTGCGGGGGCCGCAGACGGCGTGGTCGGCGCTGGCGGAGTTTGCGGCAGTCAGCGTCCCGGCGCACGACGAAGCCACCCTGACCCTTGACCTGCCGCGTCACGCGCTGCAGCGCTGGCAGGTGCCTGCCCAGGAATGGCAACTGGCCAGCGGCCCCTGGCAGCTGGCGGTGGGTTTCGCCAGCGACGATATCCGGGCAACCTTCGATTTCGTACTGACCCCCGACGGGAAAATCAGCCACCGGGGCTAAACCCGGATCGATGGCAAAGAGGGTCGGCAACGTGCCGACCCTCTTTTTTTGTCCATCCGCCAACCGGTTCGCGAAAAAAACCGCCCGGCGGCAGCGTACCGGCGGGCGGGGTTAAAATCCTCAGGTGGTCTGTGGTCAGAAGTTCCAGTACATGGAGGACTGCCAGAGAACCGCCGACTCATGCTTCGGTACCAGCGTCGGGTTATCCTGCCAGGTGATACCGTTGATCCAGTAAATGCCTTTGGTCAGGCGCAGAGCGTGCGACAGGGAGATGGCGTTGATGCTCTGCGGCGCCTCCATCCCGGCCTCGCCGACATAATCGCGGAACTTTTTACTGATAAAGGAGCGGGTATAGCCCAGCGAGGTCATATCCTGCTCGCGGCCGGGAAACAGGCCGATATCAAAGAAGGTGACCTGGAAGTCGCTGGTGTAAGCGTTGCGATCGTCCGGAGCATAGTCCGCTTTCACATCAAGATACAGCCCCAGCGGAAGCCCTTTTTTCGGCTGGGTCAGCTGCACAGTGTTGGCGACATAGAACGCGTAGTTACTGCTGCTGTCGCCGGGCTGGTCAAAATACTGGTAATGCGAGGTGTTGTAGATTGCCCCGGCGCGGAACCACAGCGAGCGCTGCGACTCGCCCGCCGGCTGCTTAAAGCCAAACTCATCCACCAGGATCGGGTTGGCGCCATCAACGTGCCATTTCAGGCCCGAGGGGTTCTGCTCCACGTCGTCGAGGTGCCCGGCAGGCGACATACTGCGGCTGACGGCAAAGTTGTTATAAAACTTCTTTTCGCTATCGCGGACGATGGCGGTGAAGGTCGGCGTCGGCGCGTTGAGACTGATCCCCACCTGCACCGGGATCACGCTGGTCGGCCCCAGCGCGGCTGAAGAAGAGTTGCCCCCCAGCACCATGCCGTAAAACTGGCGAATTAACGGATAAAAACCATATTGCAGCTCCAGCTGGCCGTTTAATAAGGGTTGGTTCACCGCCAGCACCGCAATATTATGCAGCTCCGGATAACTGTCATGATAATTCGAGGTCGCCCACTGGGGAGAGAAAGTAAATTGCGCGTCTTTAGTAAACCCAATTCGGCTTAAATCGTAGGTGACGTTCAAAGACATATTTTGCGACCAGGTAAAACTTTGCCCGGCATATTGTTGCGGGTCGGCGGACTGGCCTTTCAGATCGTACATCACCATCGGGTTCCAGCTTAACTGAACGCCCCAGCCGCGGTCGGCCAGCGCGCTGCGAAAGCCGCCAATATCGCCGATAAGCGATTCGCAGGTCGACGGAGGGCTGACGACCTGCGCGGAGCGGGTATTCAGTTTATCCAGTTGCTCACAGGTCCAGGTATCCGCCAGCGCGGTACTGGAGAATATCGCCAGCGTCAGCGCCGAAAGGGGAAAAATTATTTTCTTACTTACGTCGGTACAGCAGAGACTCATAATAAACCCTCATTTTTATTTTTTGCAGGTAAGATGCGCCATATCGTGAAAAATAAATTCGTCACAATACGTTTATTAACAGGGATTAATTAGGCTGAAAGTTAACGCTAAATAAGGTGTAGGCTTTTTTAAATAATAACCTCCCGTTCCCGCCGGGAGGCCAGCGGGCGTATGGTGATATCTTCGTCAGGTGAAATTAGCGGGCCAGCGCGCGGCGGCCCCCCATCCGGGCGCTGGCGATGCCCGTCATACCGGCGATAGCCAGCGTCAACAGCGCAAACCACAGCAGGCTGTGCTGCAGGCTACCGGTAACGCCATTCAGCATGTTCATCAGTACTGGACTGATGAACATGCCGAGGAAAAAGAAGGTATGCCAGATGCCGATCCCCGTCGCGCGGTGCGGCGCCGGCAGGGTCTTCATCATCCAGGCCAGCATCAGGGGGATCAGCATTCCGTTACCGATTTGCGCGACGAACCCGGCCGCCACGCCGGCCAGCGGATTGCGGGCCACAGCGATAAACAACAGGCCGAAACCAAAAATGGCGTAAAACAGCAAAAACTGCCTGTCGATACGCTGCTTCGCGCTGCGGCCATACAGCCAGGCCCCCAGCGGCACCCCCACCCCAGCCATGGCGGTAGCGATGCCGATCTGGCTACTGGAGGTCAGCCCGAGCTGACTGAACACCAGGCTTATCTGCAGCGGCTCGAGAAAGTAGAGGATTGCGCTGCCAAGGGTAATCAGGCCGATCGCCGCCATTTTGCGCCGCGGAAAAGCGACGCCCTTCTCGTCAGCGATATTGTCCGCGCGATGGCGGAGTGCCGGTTCAGCGGTGAACAGACACAGGCCGATAAAGACCGGGATCGCCAGGGCATACAAATAGATCGGCCCATACCAACCCAGGGTTCCCAGCAGGCCAGCGCCCAGCACAATCAGCGTCGACAGTACCGACCCCATGCCGCTCTGCACCGCCAGCCATTTACTGCGCGCCTCGCCGGCAAAGTAGTCGCCAATCAGCGCATTGGCGGTGGTGAGGATAAAAGCGTCGGCGATGCCCATCACCAGCCGCGCCAGCAGAATGGTATGCAGATCGTCGAGCATCACCGGTAGCAGGCCAAACACCGCGTACACGCCGGTGGCGGCGATCAGCAGACGGCGACGACTCAGGCGATCGCCCACCATTCCGGCCAGCGGCGCCAGCAGCGCCATGCTCACCGCCGGTAAGGTGATGATCATCGGCACCAACAGCTGAGCGTGCGGCTGCGCGGCAAAATGGCCGAACAGGATCGGCATCACCGGCAGCATGGTCAACGTCCCCATGATCGGCAGCAGGGCCGCCAACATCAATAACATCGCCTGTACGACCCCCGCCTCGCGCGGGGTTGCTGAAACCTTGTGCATCACCATTTTCCGCTCTCCGTCACTGCCCTTTATTTAGAATATGAATTACAGTTCTATTTTTTTATCGATAAAGAAAGGCGTTTTGCGCCCCGGCATACTGGCTGACAACGCATTAGCGAACTCAGCACACATACCGTTCTACCCTACCGGATGCAGGTGGCGTGGACTGCGATTGCTATCACAATTAACACAATACATTCACATTAAATTAACATAACCTTCCGTAGTTTCAGGCGTCGACAATCGCCACCGCGCGGATAAACCCGGCCGAACCGCGGCGGATCTTGTAGGGAAAGCAGCTCACCCAGAAGCCGTAGTCGGGAAGCTGCTCCAGGTTGCTCAGCTTCTCCATTTGCCCATAGGCGATCTCCCTGCCGGCTTTATGCCCCTCCCAGATCAGCCCGGCGTCGCCGCTGGCCTGAAAGCGTTCGCGGGTAAAGTGGAAGGGTGCATCCCAGCTCCAGGCGTCGGTGCCAACAACCCGCACGCCCTGCTCCAGCAGCCACAGCGTCGCCGCCCGACCAATACCGCAGCCGCGCTGGAGATAGTCCGGCTGGCCGTAGCGGGCGCCGGCTGCGGTATTGATTAACACGATATCCAGCGGCGACAGGCAATAGCCTATCCGCGCCAGCTCGCGCTGCAGATCCTCCGGCTGCAGGATCGCCCCGTCGGCGACGTGGCGGAAATCCAGCCGGACGCCGGGGCGCATGCACCACTCCAGCGGCAGCTCATCGATGCCAAACGCCGGTTCGCCGCCGTTGGTGGTCGAGCTGTAGTGCCAGGGGGCGTCCATATGGGTGCCATTGTGCGGCGTCACGGTCAGGCGCTCGGAGGCCCAGGCCTCCTCTCCCGGCATCTGCGATTTTTCCAGTCCCGGGAACATCGCCGCCATTTCCGGCCACCCCTGCTGATGATCCTGATATTCAATGTTCGGCAGCAGCGGCGGCGGATCGGTCCAGGGATTGTTGTCCAGGGTGACGGAAAGATCGACCAGCCGACGCCCTTGTAAAAGATTGATCATGGTTTACTCCATTAACATCACAACGTGTTGATCCAGCACGCCAAACAGCGGCCGGCCATCGGGGGCGTGGGCTGCCATCGTCACCCGCTCCCCTGGGGACAAAAACGGCGTACGCGGTTCACCATGGGCCAGCATCTCCATGGCCCGCACCTCGGCGATACAGCTGGCGCCGCGGCTGGCGTCCGGCCCGGACACCGTGCCGGAGCCCACCACCGTCCCGGCGCGCAGGCGGCGGGTCTGCGCCGCATGGGCAATCAGTTCGCCAAAATGGAAATGCATGTTACTGCCTGACTGGCAGCCAAACGGCTCGCCATTGCGCATCACCTGCAGCGTCAGCGCCACCCGCCCATGCTGCCAGGCCTCCCCCAGTTCATCCGGGGTAAGGGCCACCGGCGCAAAAGCCGAGGCGGGTTTGGCGTGAATAAAACCAAACCCGGTCTGCATCTCGCGCGGCGCCAGCGCCCGCAGACTGATATCGTTGAGCAAGACGATCAGGCGGATATAGCTCAGTGCCTGCTGCGGCGAGCAGCCCTGCGGCACCTCGTCGACCACCACCGCGAATTCGCCCTCAAAGTCGAGGCCATCCTCGACCCGGCGGCAGCTTATCCCGGCGTGAGGGGGAAGAAAGTCGTCCCCGCTGCCCTGATACATCAGCGGCGTCTGGTCGGCGCCGGCAATCGGCGGCAGATGAAAGGCCCGCTGCATGCGCTCGCCATGGCTGAGGAAGGCCGATCCATCCAGCCACTGCCAGGCGCGGGGCAGCGGCGCCAGCAGACGCCAGGGATCATAGGGTTGTGCCGCCGGGTAGCGGCGCGCATTGAGCGCCTGATAGCGCGCCTGCAGCGCAGGCCAGACGCGCGGGGCCAGCTCCAGCGCCTGCTGGAGCGTCGGAGCGATATCCGCCGCATCGGCCATCAGCGTCAAATCACGCGAGACCACCACCAGGCAGCCGTCGCGTTCACCGTTATCTCGTGTTGCCAGTTTCATGATCTGCCTCCTCCTGCAGACAGAGCCAGCCGTCGGCGTCCACGTCGCCAGCCAGCGGACTCAGACGTTGGCCGGCGCAGGCGCCCTGCACGCAAAGGCCGCTGTCCGGCATAAAAATCGCCCCGTGGGCGAAGCAGACCAGCCGGTCGCCCCGGGCGTTGAGAAAAGCGTCCTGCCGCCAGTTCATCGGGGTATCCAGATGCGGACAGCGGTTGCGCCACAGATAGAGTGTCCCCTGATAGCGGCAGGCAATCACCGTCGCCTGCCCGCTGCCCGTAGGGTCAAATCCCCGCGCCTGGCCCTCGGCCAGGCTGTCGGCACGGCACAGACGAACCATCAGCGGGCGTTATCCGGACCGGGGGCCCACTTCTCACGATACCCCAGCAGGAAATATTGCGAGTTATCGGCCCCCGGCAGCGCTTCGCGCGGCTGCCAGTGGTCGTCGTGCTGATCCATATCGGCGTCATATTCGATATGACACCCGAGCGGGCTGTTGAAGTACCAGAACCAGTTCGATCCCAGCTGATGGCGCCCCGGCCCCCAGAAGGTCTGATACCCCTTCTGCTGAAAGCGGCTACCGGCCATCATCAGCTCGGTTGGGCCGCCGAGATGGAAGGTAAAGTGTTCAATACCGGTCATAAACGGCGGAGCCTGGATCAGAAACAGGGTATGGTGATCCTGGGTGCCGGCGGGCCGCAGGAAGGGGCCGACGTGGGTGAAGCGATCGGTACAGACAAAGCCCAGCCGTTGATAGAAGGCTTCAGCGCGCGCGGCGTCCGGCACAAAATAGACCACATGGGAAAGCGAACGCGGCTCTGCCGCCATGTCTGCGCTGGCCCCGGTCTGGTTGACCGGCCGCCCGGCGTGATCCCCCGGGGCATTGATTTTCTCCCCTTCCCGCTGCAGCGGCTGGCGCTGGCTGACGCGAAAACCAAGGGCAAAGCCGGCATCATCGACGCAGCGCAGTACGCCGTCGGCGCCAAGCTTCACCTCACGATCGCGGCGCAGCGTCTCGGCAATCGCCTCCAGCGTGGCGCTATCCGCCACGCCATAGACGGTTTCCCGCAACTGACTGCCGCTGGGCAGCGCCGCGGGCAGCGACGGATCGTCACGCTCCCGCAGCAGCACCCCGGTACCATCCAGCGCGCTAAAAAAACCGTTCTCCTGCTCGCGTAAACCGTAGTCGAGAAGAAATTGCCGGCAACCCGCCAGGTCATCGACGCCAAATACCAGATAATCCGGACCAAGAATATTCATCGCGGTTGTTCCTTATGCGTGTTCAGGCCACCCGGCCGCCGAGGGTTTCCGCCACCCAGTCAGCGATGTAGTGCCCGGCGTTAATCGAGTTGTCGAAGCTGGAGTGCTGCACACCGCCCTCGCGGTCAGTGAAAATTTTCAGCTCGCGGCGCGGGCTGTTCACCAGTTGGTCGTAGGTGCGCTGCGCCCATTTCACCGGGATCTGCGAGTCCTTTTCACCATGGGTGACGAGGAAAGGCACCCGTATGCGGTCGAGTACGCCGTCGAGATGGACGTTCTCCGCAAGGCGCATAAAAGCGTCGATATCCTCGCCGCCCCAGACCCAGCGCACGTGCTGCCAGTAGTGCGGTACCGGAAAATCCCCTTCGCGTTCGCGGCGGCGCTGCTGCACCTCACGCCAGTCGTGATTCGCCCCCCACACCACGCCGCAGGCGAAGCGCGGCTCAAACGCCACCGCCCGCGGGCAGTAATAGCCGCCCAGCGAGACGCCTTCCATGCCGATGCGCCCGGCATCCACCTCCGGGTGCTGCTCCAGCCAGTCAACGATCCGGCTGGCCCAGTGCTCGCTGTCATAGCGGGCCTTCATGTCGTGAAGACGCAGCGCTTCGCCGGTTCCCGGCTGGTCGACCACCAGCGAGGAGACCCCGCGCTGCGCCAGCCACTGCGGTAATCCCACCAGATATTTCATCTCTTTGGTGGAGTCGAGACCGTTGACCTGCACCAGCAGCGGCGCGCGGCCGGTCACCCCTTCGGCGCGGACGTAGAGTGCCGACAGGGTTTTGCCCTCGTAGGGGATGGTTACCCGCTGACAGTTGGCATGGGTATGGTGCAGCCCGGCGGCAAAGACATCGAGAAAGCGGCGGTACAGCGCATCGCGGTCCGGTGCGCCATGCGCCTGCAGACGTTCGCAGGTCAGGTAATAGTTGGCCGCCCGGAGATACTTCTCTCCCGCCGACAGCCGCCGTCCTCGCGCTTCATCTTCGCCCGCCAGCGCGCATAATTTATCGGCCATGCGGGACCAGGTTTCCCGGAACGCGCGGGTGCCTTCGGCGTCGGGATGCTCGGACGCAGCCAGCAGCGGCGCGCACATCTCTTCGATCTCACCGATGCGGGCGCCCATCTCGATGGAGAGATCCACCGACAGGTTCCAGACATAGTTTTTAGGGAAATAGCGAAACATAGGGTCATCCTTCAACATTCAGTCGCAGTCGCTTTAGCGCAGGCACTGTCACATAAAGCACCTGCGGGCGACCAATCATGTCTCAGGATGTCAGGTATCGACGGGAGCAATACCCGTGGGTTAGCGTGCGCTGGCGACGATTTTTGCCTTCAGCCAGCCGAAGATAGGATCGTTATCCAGCGAGCGGTGCCAGCCGATAAATTCGCGCATCATCGGCAGGGTCACCGGGACCGGGAAAAGACGCAGCGGCAGCATCGCCGCGTACTGCTCCGCCAACCGCCGGTGCAGCGTGGCGATCCGCGAAGTGCCGATCAGCAGCTGCGGAACGCAATGGTAGCTGTGAGTCACCACCTCGATACGACGACTTAGCCCCGACTCGGCAAACAGATTGCCCTCCAGCCCCGGCTGCCGCTCACGGCCAAAGACCACCGACACATGCCCCAGCTGTTGCCAGGCGTCGAGGGTCAGCATCTCGCCGGTGTGGGGATTGTCCGCCCAGGCCAGGCAGACAAACTCTTCGTCAAACAGCGCTTCGGCAGGATGGTCGGCGGCCATAAAACGTTCCGGCGCCACGATGATATCCAGCTCGCCGCGGTTGAGCATGCCGGTGGACTGGGCGTCAGGCGAGAAAAACTCAAAGGTCATACTCGGCGCTTCCTGATGTACCGCCTGCAGCGCATCCTTCAACATCACGTTGATCACGTAATCCGAGGCCATAATGCGAAAATGGCGCTTGCTGGTTGCCGGCTCATCCACCGGCCGGCGGGCAATAGAGGTCTGAATTTTCATCAGCACGTCGCGAACCGGCTCCCGCAGCTCTTCCGCCAGCGGCGTGGGCCGCATCTTTCTGCCCACCTGGGTGAGCAGGTCGTCCTCAAAGTAGGTGCGCAGCCGGTTGAGTACCCCGCTGGTGGCAGACTGGGTCATATGCAACCGGCCCGCCGCGCGCGTAATGTTCTGTTCATCCAGTAACACATCCAGTGCCACCAGTAAGTTCAGGTCAAGATGTTGATAACGCATGGGTCCCCCGGCGAGAAATGGCGTGCTTATCCTGTGGCTTAATTTAACTTTTCTGCAACTTTTTGTTTTCAATTTCCACGGCGATATTGTTTTTTGCGATAGCGATCATTCTTTATCGCGATTAGTCAGCGTGCCGCTCCGTTGGTTAACGTCCTGCTCTCTGTCCCCTTGAGAAAACACCTACGATGAATATCCATAACGCATTAATCGTTGGCGGCGGCATCGGCGGATTATGCACCGCCATCGCTCTCCGCCAGGCCGGTGTCGCCGTCGATGTGGTGGAGATCCAGCCGCAGTGGCGGGTCTACGGCGTCGGTATCATTCAGCAGAACAATGTTGTGCGCGAAATGCAGCGGCTTGGCGTGCTGGAACGCTATCTGGACGCCGCCTGGCCGTTTGACAGCGTCTCGGTGCATACCCTGAGCGGCCAGCAGTTAGCCAGCTTTCCCGGCGAGCGGCTGGCGGGCGAACAGTTCCCGGCCAACGTCGGTATCTCCCGCCTGGCCCTGCACCACGTACTCTGCTCCACCGCGCAGGAGCTGGGGGCCAGGCTGACCACTGGCGAGAGCATTGACGCCTTCCGTCAGCATGATGATGCCGTGGAGGTGAGCTTCAGCCGCGGCGGCGAGGGGCGCTACGATCTGCTGGTCGGCGCCGACGGGATCTACTCCCGGGTGCGCGGCATGCTCTACGGCGAGCGCTATCAACCTCGCTTTACCGGCCAGGGCGTGTGGCGCTACAACTTTCCGCGGCCGCCGGAGGTGGATCATCTGATGTGCTTTATGGGCGAGGGCTGCAATTGTGGGCTGGTGCCGCTGGGGGAAGATCTGATGTATCTGTTTATCACCTCCCATGAAGCGGATAACCCCCGCTACACCCGCGACCAGCTGGCGGCGGAGATGCGCCGCCGTCTGCCGCCCGGCGCGGGGTTACCGGGCAGCCTGCGCGAGCATATCGTTAACAACGACGAGGTCGTCTATAAGCCGCTGGAGGAGCTGTTCGTCGACGATCCCTGGTATCAGGGGCGGGTCGTGCTGGTGGGCGACGCGGTTCACGCTACCACTCCGCATCTCGGTCAGGGGGCGGGCATGGCGATTGAGGATGCCATCGTGCTGCGCGAAGCGCTGCAGCAGACCGACAGCGTAGCAGCCGCGCTGGCGCACTTTGACGCCCGCCGCCGGCCGCGCTGTCAGCAGATCTGGGCCGCCTCGCTGCAGGTGGGCGAGAGTGAGATCCACCGCGATCGCCATTTTAACCGCCAGCAGGCGATCAGCGATATGATGGCCCTGACGGCGAGGCCGATATAAGCCCTGCCCGGCCCCCTCCGCCGGCCACGCTGGCGGATTTTTCCCCCTTTCCCCAGACGCTAATCTCTTATCACCGAAGATATTCTTCCCGCGCAGCGTGATATTTGACACCTCTCCGCTCACATGGCTAAGGTATATTTCAGTTTTCCCCTTCATCATGGAAAGGAATATACGGATATGAATATTCTCTCGGCAGAGTTTTTCAAATATGCGATAGCGATTATCACGTTGATTATTCAGATTGTCGCCGTGCGTTCAGGTTGGGTATTTCCCAAAGATAAAATATTCACCTCGCGCAAAAATATCAGTGAATTCGCCGCCGCACTGCACAAAAATAGTGACGACCCCGATCTGCAACGGATCGCATACGAATATGGTATCGCCGCGCTGACCAAAGATAAAAACCTGACCATGGCGCAAAGAAAGATATTGTTGAAATGCAAAAATCCGGTCAGCGATATTGATAACTACAGTAAATGCCAGCATCTGATTTCGGTCAATGATGAGAAACGCATATTCAAATGGAAAAAATGGGGTTACCGCTTCTGGTTATACCGTAAGGCTGTCGAAGTCATCAGTCTGGTGCTCTATTTTATTGGCGGCTTCTTAACGGCGCTGCCTTTCCTGTATGAAGGCCTCGCCAGCCCGGCGGTGATTGACAGAATTAATCATTTATCGCGTCTGCAAAAATTGAGTATGGCGAGTTATCTGTTTGCCTGCGGGATTTGTCTGGCGCTGATCTGCCTGCACAAACTCTCCACCATCGCGATTGCGGAAAAAACCATTAAAGCGAATCGCTAACGACTGCGCTGCCCGGCGACCTGTCCACACCAGCGGCGCCTAACCCTGTGGATAACCTGGAGGCAGTTGCCTGGCAGCCGCAGCCCGGGCGGGCTACCGGCTACTGTTCGTTTTTTAAACAGGAGAAATGCCACCGCCGGGCTGCGCGCTGAGCGCCAGAGCCACCACCGCGACGGAGGGAAGCCCCTACCCCACTCAGTAATTCCACTTCGGCCGCGCCACCGTGTTTTTCTTCAACAGGTCGCGGAACGCTTTCAGGTAGGGCTCATTGCTGCGCCCGCGCTTACAGATAGCCGAGAACGGCGACTGAAAGCCAAACTCGTTGGGCAGCAGCACCCGCAGGCGGTTCTCTTTGATCCACGGCCAGGCGTAATGCTCCGGCAGATAGCCAATATATTTCCCCGAGAGGATCAGCAGCAGCTGGGCGTCGACGGTCTCGACGGTGGCGCTGCCTTTGCTGAAGCCCCGGCGGCGCAAATCGCTGGTGTTCCAGTAGCTGCGGGTCACCAGCGGGCACTGGCTGATCTGCTCTTTATCCAGCTGACGGCTGAAGAACATCGGGTGCAGATCGCTGCAGTAGAGCCAGTGCTGTTCGCGGTACAGCGGCTCGCTGATGATGTTATGCACCTGCGAGTTGTAGCTGCCGATGGCCAGGTCGATATGGTTGTTCAGCACGCCGTTCAGTTGCTCCGCCGGGGTGCGAATAATCAGTTTGATATGCACATGGGGAAATTTGTCGCTGAAGCTGCGCAGAACCACCGGCAGCGAGAGCGCCGTTTCGGTCTCGATGGAGTCGAGCGTCGAGATGCACAAGGTGCCGCTGTGCTCCCCTTTGAGCAGCGCCGACTGCCGCTCCAGCTCATTGAGTTCGCTCAGCACGCGGATCGCCTGCTGTAAAAACTGCTGGCCTTTCTCGGTCAGGGAAAAGCCGCCGCGCCCGCGCTGGCAGAGGGTGAAGCCAAGCTGTCCCTCCAGCTGCGACATGGCATTGCTGATGGCGGAGACCGAAATGCCCAGCTCCTGCTGGGCCCGGCTATAGCTCTCCAGGCGGGCCACCGCCTCGAAAACCTGCAGCTGTCGAATATTAAGGCTGGCGTCGTGATGCATCGTATTTAGTTCACCAATAAATGAACTGAGTATTTACGTCAGACGATGTAAAGTCCAGCGCGGGTTGCGCACTATCTCTCCTGTTACGTTTCATCCGTCAGATTCAGGAGCAGACATGGATAACCTCTTTCACCAACCGCAGGGTGGCAATGAGATGCCACGCTTCGCCGGTCGCGCCACGATGATGCGCCTGCCGTTTATTGAAGATTTACAGGGACTTGATGCGGCATTTGTCGGCATTCCGCTGGATATCGGCACCTCGCAGCGCTCAGGTACGCGCTACGGACCGCGCTATATTCGCGCCGAATCGGTGATGATCCGTCCGTACAATATGGCAACCGGCGCCGCGCCGTTCGACTCGCTGTCGGTGGCCGACATCGGCGATGTGCCGATCAATACCTACAGCCTGCTCAAATCGGTGCAAATTATCGAAGATTACTACACCGGTTTGAATAGTTATCCGCTGATCCCGCTAACCCTCGGCGGGGACCACACCATTACCCTGCCGATCCTGCGGGCGCTGACCAAAAAACATGGTCCGGTGGGGCTCATCCACGTCGACGCCCATACCGATACCAATGATGAGATGTTCGGAGAGAAAATCGCCCACGGCACCACCTTCCGCCGCGCCGTTGAGGAGGGACTGCTCGACCTCAAACGGGTGGTGCAGATTGGCCAGCGCGCCCAGGGCTACGCCGCCGGCGACTTCCAGTGGGGCGTTGACCAGGGCTTTCGCCTGGTGCAGGCGGAGCAGTGCTGGCATACCTCGCTGGCGCCGCTGATGGCCGAAGTCCGTCAGCAGATGGGCGACGGGCCGGTGTATCTCAGCTTTGATATCGACAGCCTCGATCCCATCTGGGCTCCGGGAACCGGGACGCCGGAAGTCGGCGGCCTGACCTCCATTCAAGCGCTGGAGATCGTCCGCGGCTGCCGCGGCCTGAACCTGATTGGCGCCGATCTGGTCGAGGTCTCGCCCCCCTATGACGTGAGCGGCAATACCTCCCAGCTGGCGGCCAACCTGCTGTACGAGATGCTCTGCGTCCTGCCCGGCGTGAAGTACGCCTGAGGAAGCCGCCATGGAGCTGAAATGCTTTCGCACCCTCTGGGGAGTCACCACCCCCTGGTCGCAAACGCTGGATGAGCTGCAGCGCGTCGGCTGCTGCGGTATCGAAGCCCGCGTGCCGTTAACGGTGGCCGAACGGCGGGAGCTCGCCGACCGCCTGCAGGCGTCGGGGCTGGAGTATATCGCCATTCTTTTCAGCGGCGGCGGAGTGCTTCCCGCCCAGCATGAAACGCCGGAGCAGCATCTGGCGCGCCTGCAGACCCGCTTCGCCGAGGCCAGCAGCCTCAACCCGCGCTTTGTCAATCTGCTGGCGGGCAACGATCGCTGGCCGCTGGCGCAGCAGGTCGATTTTCTCGGCAAGGCGCACGAGCTGGCCGCCGGGTTTGGTTTGACCTGCAGCTTTGAAACCCATCGCGCCACCTCGCTGTACAGCCCGTGGCTCACGCTGGAGATTATTCAGCAGCTCCCCCAGTTGCGCTTTACCGCCGACATCAGCCACTGGGTGGTGGTCAGCGAGCGCCTGCTGGATGACCCCTGCGATGACTTCAGCGCCTTTATCGACCGCGTGCATCACGTGCAGGCCCGGGTGGGCTACGACCAGGGGCCGCAGGTGCCGCACCCGGCGGCGCCGGAGTATCAGCCGGCGCTGGCTTTTGCCGAGCGCTTCTGGCAGCAGGTCTGGCATTCACAGCGCCAGCGCGGCTACCCGCAGACCACGCTGACCCCGGAGTTTGGCGCCGACGGCTATCTGCACCATCTGCCGTTCACCAACGTTCCGGTGGCCGACCTCTGGTCGCTCAACGCCTGGATGGCCGCGCGCCAGCAGGCCCACTTTCAGCAGTTTTTAACGCTCACTGAACAGGAACCGCAGCCATGACCGCCGTGAAGCACGCTTTTACTGAACTCCCGACCATCGATATCCGCGATCTGGCCGGCGACGATCTCGCCAGGCGCCAGGCGGTGGCCGACGCCATCGGCCGCGCGGCGCGCGAGGTGGGCTTTTTCTACATCACTGGCCACGGCATCGACCCGGCGCTGATCGCCGGCGTCCGCGAGGCGGCGAAGCAGATCTTCGCCCTGCCGATGGAGGAGAAGATGAACTATTACATCGGCCACTCCAAAAGCCATAAGGGCTACGTTCCGGAAGGAGAAGAGATCTACGGCTCCGGCAAGCCGGACCATAAAGAGGCTTTCGATATCGGCTTCCAGGCAGCGGATGACCATCCGCTGGTGCTCGCCGGCACGCCGCTGATCGGCGCCAATGAGTGGCCCGATCTGCCGGATTTCCGCGCGCGGGTGCTGGCCTACTACGACGCAGTCTTCGCCCTCGGCCACCGTCTGTTCGACGCTTTCGCCCTCGCGCTCGGCCTGCCGGAAGGGTATTTCAAACCGATGGTGACCTGCCCGCCGGCCAAGCTGCGGCTGATCCATTACCCGTTCGACGCCAGCGTCGAAGATGTTCCCGGAATTGGTGCACACACCGACTATGAGTGCTTCACCCTGCTGCTCGCCGACCAGCCCGGCCTTGAAGTCCTCAATGAAGAAAGCGTGTGGATCGATGCACCTCCCGTCAAGAACGCCGCCGGAGAAGAGGCGTTCGTGATCAATATCGGCGACATGCTGGAAGTGCTCAGCGCTGGCACATTTGTTGCTACAGCCCACCGGGTGCGCAAAGTGCCGCAGGAGCGGTACTCCTTCCCGCTGTTTTTCGCCTGCGATTACCACACGCTGATCCGCCCGCTGCCGACCTTCCTCGCCGCCGGCGAAGCCGGTGAATATCAGGAGCTCAGCATCGGGGAGCATATGTGGAGCCAGGCGCTGCAAACCTATCGCTACCTGCGCGAGAAGGTCAATCGCGGTGAACTTCAGCTACCGGAGCGCGCGCGCGGCACCAATACCTTTGGCCATTTGAAAAAACAGGCACAGCAAAAAAACCCCTAACCACCCGTGAGGAACCATGATGACTAGCACCCTGAAAAAAATCTCGCGCCGTGTCGCGCTTACCCTCGCCGTCAGCGCCTGTTTTTCCCCTGTCACCCAGGCGGCGGAACTGCTGACCGAGGGCGTCTTTAAGGTGGGGATGGAGGTCACCTACCCGCCGTTTGAGTCCTATGACAGCAATAACAACATCGTCGGTCTCGACCCGGATTTCGCCGCGCTGATCGCCCAACATCTGCAGGCCAAACCGCAGCTGATCGACACCAAGTTCACCAGCCTGATCCTCGGCATCGGCAAGAAATATGATGCGGTGATCTCCGGGATGTACGTGACGCCGGAACGCCAGAAACAGGCCGACGCCATCCCTTACGCCCTCTCCGGCGCGTCGATCATCGCCCTGAAGGGCGGCGCGGTGCAGCCGAAAACCGAAGATGAGCTGTGCGGCGTGAAGGTCGGCCTGCAGGCAGGCACCACCTGGGTGACCAGCCTGAAAAAACACTCCGATGAGTGGTGCCTGAAAAACGGCAAACCGGCCATCACCATTCAGGAGTTCCCGACGGCGCCGGAAGCCTCGCAGGCGCTGCTGTCGAAGAACATCGGCGCCCAGCTTGAGATTGCCCCGGCGGCGCAGATCATCGTCGACAAGAGCCGCGGCCGCCTGGGGATAAGCTCTACGCGCCTGGTCTACCCGCTGCCGTTGGGGATCTACGTCGCCAAAGGCAACACCGAGCTGGCGGAGGCGATTAAGGCTACCCTGGCCGCGCTGAAAGCCAACGGCCAATATGCCGCGCTGATCAAAAAATACAACTTAGAAAGCATCGATTAAGACAATAAGCACTGCGCAACAGGAGTCGGTATGGCGTTCGATTGGGGATACTTTTTTTCACTGTTTAGCATTGGAGCATTCTGGCAGGCGTGCGTGACCGTGATCGTGGTCAGCACCTTGTCCTGGGGGATCGGCCTGGTGGTCGGTTTTCTGTTAGCCTGCGCGAAGCTCTCCGCGCCGCGCTGGGTCAAGATCCCCGTCGAACTCTATATCTGGTTTTTTCGCAGCGTGCCGCTGATGGTGCTGCTGGTGTTTGTCTACAACCTGCCGCAGCTGTTTCCGGTGACCCAGCCGCTACTCGGGGTGCCGTTTATCGCCGGGCTGGTGTCGATGACCGTCACCGAAGCGGCCTATATGGCGGAGATCCACCGCGGCGGCCTGCTGTCGGTGGCCAAGGGGCAGAGCGAGGCGGGCCATGCGCTGAGCTTCAGCTTTATCGGCATCCAGCGGCTGATTGTTATTCCTCAGGCGTTTCGCATCTCGCTGCCGACGCTGATCAATGAATACATCACCATCATTAAGCTGAGCTCGATTCTGTCGGTGGTCTCCTTACCCGAGCTGCTGCTCACCGGCCAGCGCTTGTATGCGCAAAATTTCCTCGTGATGGAGACCCTGCTGGCGGTGGCGGTGTACTACGTGATGGTGGTTACCGTCTTCACCTGGCTGTTCCGGGCGCTGGAAAATCGTCTCGATATTCAGCGCAAGCGTCCGCAAACCCTCAGCGAGGCGGAATGCCAGGCGCTGCGCCAGAGCCTGCCGGCGCTGACGGAGGAGATCAAAACGCCGGCCGTCAACGGCGCGCCGCCAGCGCTCGATCTGCGGGGCATCCGCAAATCCTGGGGTCAGCATAAGGTGCTGAAAGGCATCGATCTGCAGGTGGAGAACGGGGAGGTGATCAGCATCATCGGCCCGTCCGGCTCCGGCAAAACCACCCTGATCCGCACCATCAACGCCCTCGAAAGCCTTGATGGCGGGGAGATCATTCTCTACGGCGAGGACTATCTGAAGGGCGGAGCCATCGTCGACAAACGCCAGATGCGCGCCGGGGTGCAGCGCATCGGCATGGTCTTCCAGAGCTTCAACCTGTTCCCCCACCGCACGGTGCTCGACAACGTGATGCTGGCCCCGCGCTATCACCAGCTGCTTGACCAGCCGGTCGCCCGCGAACAGGCCCTGGCGCTGCTCGACCGCGTCGGCCTGCTGGCCCATGCCCACAAATACCCCTGGCAGCTCTCAGGCGGCCAGCAGCAGCGCGTGGCGATCGCCCGGGCGCTGGCGCTGAAACCGGACATTATGCTGTTTGACGAGCCAACCTCGGCGCTGGATCCGGAGCTGGTAGGCGAAGTGTTGAAGGTCATTCAGTCGCTGGCCCGCGAAGGCATGACCATGCTGATTGTCACTCACGAGATGGAGTTCGCCCTGTCGATTTCCGACCGCGTGGTGCTAATGGAGAACGGCGTGGTGCAGGCCGATATCGCCCCGCAGGTGATCCGCAGCCCGCTGGAGGCCCCTTCTCTGCAACGAATCCGTGAATTTATGGGAGTACGCTAAATGGCAACTGAGCAACACCTGCGCCAGCAGTTGGCCGCCGCCTACCGGCTGGCGGCGCTGTTCGGCTGGGAGGATACCCTCTACACCCACTTCTCCGTGCGCCTGCCCGGCGACGGCGAGCCGCGTTTTTTAATTAATCCCTTCGGCATGATGTTTGACGAAGTCACCGCCAGCAACCTGATCGTGGTGGATATGCAGGGCAAGGTCGTAGAGGGCGACGCGCCAGCTAACTCGGCGGGCTTTACCATCCACAGCGCGGTGCATATGGCCCGGGAAGACGCCCACTGCGTGATCCACACCCATACGCTGCCGGGAATGGCGGTGGCCGCCTGCGAGGACGGCCTGCTGCAGCTTAACCAGATCAGCACCGAGTTTTACCAGCGCGTCGGCTACCATCCCTATGAAGGGGTGGCCTTTGACCTCGACGAACGGGCGCGCATCCAGCGCTCGCTGGGGAATAATATCGCCATGATCCTGCAGAGCCACGGCCTGCTGTCGGTGGGCCGCACCGTGGCTGACGCCTTTTATATCATGTACTACCTGAACCGCGCCTGCGAGATCCAGATGGCCACCGCCCAGCTGGCGGCCCTCAGCCCGATCCACACCATCGCTCCGCACCTCAGCCAGCACGCCTGCGAGCAGCTGATGGGCGTGGAGCATGAACGTCAACAGGTCTGGCAGGCGTGGCTGCGCCGTCTTGACCGTCTCGATACCTCTTACAAAGACTAACGCCTATGTCTGATATCACTATCGTTGTGGATTGTAACGACGCGGATTTCGCCCGCGATATTTGCGCCGCCCTGCAGCAGTTTCCCGACGTCACGGCGCTTCTGCCCCATCACCAGGCGGCGCGCGACGCCCAGTACGCCAGCTGCTGGTTCCCGGACCCGCAGCTGCTGAGCCGCTCGCCGGGGCTGAAGCTGATCCAGGCCGCGTCCGCCGGGGTCGATCATCTGCCGCCCGCGCTGTTCGCCAGCGAGATCCCGCTGTGCCGGGTGATCGATGAAGATTTTCGCCACGGCATGTTCGAATATGCTCTGTGGAGCGTCCTGTGGTTTCAGCGCCATTTCGACCGGGCGCTGGCCCACCAGCGAACCCAAACCTGGAAGCTCTATCCCCAGCGCGCCGCCGCCGACTTCCATATCGGCATTATGGGTCTCGGCGAAATTGGCGGCTATATCGCTGACCAGCTGGCCCGCCTCGGCTATCGTGTCTCCGGCTGGTCGCGCAGTGAAAAGCAGCTGGCTGGTGTCACCTGCTATCGCGGCGAGGAGGCGCTCGACCACTTTCTTGGGTCGCTTGACGGGCTGATTAACCTCCTGCCGCTCACCGCGCAGACCCGAGGTATCCTCGCCGCGCCGCTGTTCAACCGGCTACCCGCCGGGGCGGTGTTGATCAATTGCGGCCGCGGGGAGCATATGGTCAATGACGATGTGCTGGCGGCGCTGGAGAGCGGCCAGCTCGCCGGGGCGGTGCTCGACGTCTTCCCGCAGGAGCCATTGCCGGCGGACGATCCGCTGTGGCGCCATCCGCAGGTGGTCATCACCCCGCATATGGCCTCTGCGGCCCCTGCCGAGGTGATCGCCCGCCAGTTGCTGGAGAACATTCAGCGCCAGCGCCGCGGGCTGCCGCTGAAGAACCTGGTCAATAAGCACGCCGGTTACTGATCCCCAGCCATACTGCCGCTGCTACGCTTAATGGGAGATCCACAACCAGAAGGCAGGAACATGAAGATTGATTTATCGGGGAAAGTCGCGCTGGTCACCGCCTCCACGGCGGGTATTGGCTTCGCCATCGCCAAAGGCCTGGCGGAGAGCGGCGCAGAGATCATCATTAACGGGCGCAGCGAGCAGAGCGTGAACGCCGCCATCGCTCGTCTGCAAAATGAGGTGTCGGGCGCGAAGGCGCGACCCGCCATCGCCGACCTCAGCGACGCCGACGGCGCAGCCCAGCTGCTGCGGGCGGTGACCGGCGTCGATATTCTGGTCAATAACGCCGGGATCTATGGCCCGCAGGATTTCTACGCCACCGACGACGCGACATGGGACAACTACTGGCAGACCAACGTCATGTCCGGCGTACGCCTGTCACGGGGGCTGCTCCCGGCGATGGTCAGTAAAGGCTGGGGGCGGGTGGTGTTTATCTCCTCAGAATCGGCGCGCAATATCCCGGCGGACATGATCCATTATGGCGTGACCAAGACCGCGCAGCTGTCGCTGGCCCGCGGCCTGGCGAAATATGTCGCCGGCAGCGGAGTGACCGTTAACAGCGTACTGCCGGGGCCGACGATTTCCGACGGCTTTGCCGAGATGCTGAAATACGACGTGGCGAAAACCGGCAAGTCGCTGGAGGAACTGGCGAAAGCGTTTGTCATGACCCATCGTCCGAGCTCGGTGATCCAGCGGGCGGCCTCGGTGGAAGAGGTCGCCAATATGGTGGTCTACGTCTGCTCGCCGCAGGCATCGGCCACCTCCGGTGCCGCACTGCGCGTCGACGGCGGCGTGGTGGATGATATTCTCTGACGCCCACCTCATTCAGGGGAGTCACCCTCCCCTGTCGCCTTCGCCGGCGCTAAACCGCGCAAAATGTTAAAAAAACGCGGCAAAGTCGCACAAAGTGAACAGGAACATGCATTCCCAAAACTTATGATATTTCTTTTAAGTATAAGTTGTGGTGTTAATGTCTCTGTTACGAAGCTTGCTATTCTTTCTCGGCGCGGCGGTCGCAGCCGCCCTCGCGGTACTCTGTCTGTGGGTGGATATTCGGGTGTTTGGCAACGACATCCCGGAGGTGTCGCTGACCGAAGTGGTGCAGGAGAGCGTGCTGGCCGTCATCGTACTGGTTCACTTCCTGCTGGCGCGAAAATATACCCGCCTGCGCTATAGCAATATCCTCATCGGCGGCTTCTTCCTCGCCATGCTGATCCGTGAACTGGATGGCCTGTTTGATTTGCTCTCCCACGGCAGCTGGGTGTGGTTTGCCCTGCTGGCCACCGTAGGGTCGCTGCTGGCGCCGCTGCGCCATCTGCGTCAGACCCTGTCGCAGCTGGCGGAGTATACCCGCACGCCCTATTACGGGATGATGATCAGCGGCCTGCTGGCGATTCTGGTCTTCTCTCGGCTGTTTGGTATGCACGGCCTGTGGTACGCCGTGCTGGATGAGAACTACGCCCGGGTGGTGAAAAACACGGTCGAGGAAGGCAGCGAGTCGTTTGGCTATATGCTGTGCCTGACCGCCACCCTCGGCTACGCCTGCTACTTCCGCGGCCTCGCGCGACAGACCCTGTCGCCGCAGCGCTAACCGTGGACGATAACCACCGCCGGACGCGTCTGCCGGCGGTGGCGCGCCGCCGCGTTAACCGCGAATTTTCCACTTCCGTTTGAGAACCTCTTTGTCCTGGCTATCCAGCCACTGGTTCACTTTCTCCAGCAGCGCCGGGTTATCCTTATTCATCATATACACCTTGTCGCTGGCGGTGCCGGCGAACGGTGTTTCGTTAGCAACGCAGAACACGCCGGGCTCTTTGCTTTGGTAATAGTCGCCTTCGATCAGGTCTGTCACCATCATATCGGCTGTTTTCTGCCGCAGCGCCTCCAGATTGTCGACGTTGTTCTGTACGCGAATGATCTGCGCCTGCTTGATATGCTCATCGACAAAGCTCTGGTTTGTGCCGCCAGGGTTGACGACCACCTTCACCTCCGGGCGGTCAATCTTCGCCAGCGAGCCGAGCCGCGGGGCGGACTGGCAGTTGGCTAAGGCGATTTTACCGTTCGCCACTACCGGGTGGCTGAGGGCGAAGTCCTTCGCCCGCGCCGGAGTCTGCGTCACGCCGCCCATCGCAATATCAAACTTGTCCGCCCGCAGATCGGCGGCGAGCGCTGGCCAGCTGGTGTAGACGAAGCTCACCTTCAGCCCCAGCGTGCGCCCGAGATCGCGGGCCATGTCCACGTCATAGCCCTGCAGCTCGCCGGCGGCATTGCGAAACGCCAGCGGGGCGTAATCGCCCGGCACGCCCACTTTCAGCTCACCGCTGTGCTCGATGGTTTGCATATCGCGCGCCTGGGCGCCGCAGGTCATTATCGCCAGCGTCAGCGCCAGCCCCACCGTCAGTTTCATCTCGCCATCCTTATCGTTATCGATTTTTCGCGCCGGGGTGATCGGCCGCTTATCAGTCAACACCATCCGCAGCATACGCCAGGGCATTCATCCTATTTTTAATCATCGTGACATACAACCCGGCAGCACGGTTGCCGATCGCAAATCTGGCGATAAAAAACAGCCCCCCTCCGGTGAATGATCCCTCATCTGCCGGGCGTAGCCTTACGTGAACGATCGTATTTTCCACCATGAAGTGGGTTCGAACACCTGGCAAAAAAGAGCAATAAGCTATTTCTAATGCATTGAATTAAAATAGCAATTTATTTTATCGAGCGATATTTGGCATTCAACTCGCGTTAATAACCGTCTTATTTACGTCGCAATTCCCCCACGCTACTATCCCGACAAAAGCAGCCCCTAAATAACAAGCCAGTTTATTTCCTGGTATTAATAAATTTGTCAGTCAGATGAATTAATAAAAAACATACCTGGCGTAAATAAGACTCATCAAAATAACGGCCCTGGCGCCAGCTTTACGGGCAATAGAGAAGGAAAGAAAAATGAAAATAATCACGCTGTGTCTGGCGACGGTCTTTGCCGGGCTGGCCGCTGTCCCTGCACTCGCGGCAGAGGGCAAGCTGAATTTCATCGGCAAGGTCGTGAACGCCTCCTGCAAGCTCGAAGGGGTGAGCGACAGCGGGGTCATCGACGTCAGTATGGGCGCTATTCCGCTGTCGAGACTGAAAAACAGTCAGTCTGGGACCGGGCCGGCGGTCGGCATCGACATTCGCGTTAAAGATTGTGAGAAAGGCACTTACTACATTGTGGTTGACGGCCCCTCGCCTGCCGACACACCTGAAAACCGCGTGCTGGCGCTCGACGGCAGCGGTAAGCCGGCCAGCAAGGTAGGTATTCTGCTCACTGACCGCACGGGCACCCCGCTCAGCCTCGATGAACGCCTTGATCCGCAACACGATCCCCGCATAGAGATCCCGGTGGACGGCGGCTCCGGAACCTTCAGGCTGAACGCCTTCTATTACACCTGGGACAAAACCCACGCCGATCCCGGCGACGGCAATGCGACGGCCCGATTTACCATTATGCAGGAATAACTTCCCGGTCAGGGATGAGACGTCAAGGGAGTCCTCATGAAAACACAGCTGGCGGTTCTGCTCTGCGCAGTGACCTTTCAGGCCTGCGCCGGGATCACCATTAATGCCACGCGGGTGGTCTATTCCGGGAAAGAAAAGGTCGCCAGCCTGAACATTCACAATCGCAGCAGCACGCCTTATAAAGTGCAGATCTGGCTGGACGCCGGACTCAATACCTCGCGCGTCGGCCTGCCGATAGTGGCGACGCCGCCGCAGGTCTATTTATCGCCGCAACAATCCGCCCAGCTGCGCTTTATCTATCTCGGCGGCGGGCTGCCCGGCGATCGGGAAAGCGTGTACTGGGTCAATATCCAGGAGACGCCTCCCGCAGCCGTCGGCACGCATACGCTGCAATTTGTCGTCCGTACCCGCCTGAAGCTCTTGTATCGTCCGCCCGCCATCACCACCACCCTCGCCAGAGAGGTGCAAAAGCTGCAGTGGCAGCAGAGCGGGAATCACCTGCGCTTTACCAACTCAGGCCCACTGCATATCACCCTGGTCAACGGGACGCTGATCGATAATAAAGGCCACCTCTCGCCGATGAGAAACGTGATGCTCCGGCCATACAGCAGCCATACCGTGATGACCACCGACAGCACTCGCCTGTACCAGCTGAACTATATCGACGACTACGGCGCGGTGGTGCCCATCCCCCTGCAGAATGCCCATGCGCCAGCGTCAGGCTAGTTATACTCCAGGGCGAAGGTCACCATGCTGTTGGCCGTGCCCGCCCCCACCGTGGCGTCAGTTTGCACATACTGAGCGTTAAAATTGATCGCCTCGGCGGTACCGGCGTTTGTGCCGGTCACCCTTTTCAGGATCGGCAAGTTGCTGGCCTCATTGATCTTAACGCTGGTGCCATCAGAGACCGCCGCACCGGGGTTATTACCGTAGGTCAGCTTCACGCCGACGCCGCTGGCGCTGTTGCTGGCCTTGCTCAGGGCCAGGGTATCGCTCTCCACGCTGACGCCGAAAAAGCCGATGCGCACGTCGGTCGGCGACGGGCAGAACACCGGGATCGAAAAGCGCTTCGCCTGGCCGCCGGTGCTCCCTTTACCGTGAAACTCCGCCCGGTTTACCGTGCCCAGAGTGACCTGGATCGTCGACGTCGCTACCTGACAGCTGCCGCTGCTGCCGATGTCCACGTTCAGGGCCGCCATATCGATACTGACCGGCGCGCTGGCGACATAGCTGGCGCTCCCGCTGGCCTGCTGCTCAATGGTCATCTCCCCCACCTGCGGCAGCGACGGCGAGTTGGTGTGCGTCCCGTCCGCCAGCTGCACCGTCCCGGTTTTATAGAAGGTCACCGCGATCCTGACCGTGGTTTGCTGCTGCGTCATCAGCGCCGGAAGCATTGCGCTGTCGCACACCACCACCGACTCGCCGCCTGCGGAGTGGCTGCCATCGATAGCGCGCATCGGGCCGCCCGCGCACTGAAAGCTGAGCGAGTAACCGATGCCGTCGATGGCGCTGGGGTAGACGTGCTGTCCGTTAATCACCACCGGCGAGCCGCCGGTTTTCAGTTGCTTATAGACGATGCGTTTGGCGCTCGCCGTCGGCAGCTGCAGGTCGCAGGAAAAGGGGATCCCGCTGCCGTTATCCGCCATCGCGCTGGTCATCTGGGTATTGACCGGTAGCGTGGGTAAATATTTGATATTGGGAATATTGACCGTGGTCTGGCCGATATTCGCGCGGCAGGTTTCAGCCCGCACGCCGGGGAGGTAACCACTCAGCGCCAGCAGAAAGAGAACAGGAAGTAGACGAAAAACAGATTTCATAGCCGCCTCAGCGTGTCTGGCACAGTCCGGAGACGGTTTTCACCGTATTCAGACTCTGCTGTGGGTTATCCGGAAGTTGAAAATGCAGCGTGCAGCTCTGCGACTGGTTGTTAACGACCCAGCTCACCGCCAGGGTCCCCTCCTGCGGCACGCCGCTGAGGTACACCTGCCCACCGTCGGCCACCATGCCGCCCGGCGCATTGCCGCTCTCCTCCGCCGTGACCAGCCGCGCGCTGGCGCCAAACGGCAACGGCCCCTGGGCATTGCGCAGGGTAAACAGCACCCGGTTGCCAATGTGGGTCCGGTAGTTGGCCATCACCACCGCGCCGCCGCCGGGGATCACGGTCTGCCCCTCCTGATCGACGTCGGTATCGTCGGCCATCGACTCTGTGTCGAGGGTAATGACATTTTTTCGATAGGCGGTCAGGGATGGCACCACGGCATAGCCGCGCCAGTCGGTGTGCACATTGTTGCCGTTTTGTACCGCCACCCCAGCGGCCCCCGGCGCGCGGACGATGGCGAAGCTCTCGCCCACCGTCTGGCCGAAGGTGACGCCGTGCGGATGCGCGACCACCGAGCCGGCGCCTCCCCAGGTCAGCTGGTTGCTGGCGGCGTCATGACGATAGCCGAGCTGGGCGTTGCCGAAGCCGCCGTGGTAATCCAGCGCGACGCTGCTGTTGCTGCCTCGCCCCTGGTTGCCATAGCCCTGCTGGACCGAATAGAACAGATTTGGCCGCGTCGGCACCGCGCCATACAGCGAGACCTGCTGCGAGGTATAGCCATTGCTATCCGAGGTGGTGTTATAGCTTACCGCGCTGTCGGACAGCGGGCCGCCCAGCGGGATGTTGATATTAAATGACCAGGAACGGTCATTTTTTTCCTGATTGCTGGCGCGGGTGTAGTAATAGCCCACGCCCCAGGAGATCCCCTTCCAGGCGCTGTAGAACCCGAGGTGTACCGTCTCATCCCGGCTCTGCCGGTGCCAGTAATCCTGCGACCAGGCGGAGATCGCCAGACTGCCGAGGCCGCCAAGGCTTTGTGTCACCGACAGCTCTTCCCGGCGACGCCGGTTGTCCACCTGCCCCTGCGCGCTTTCCAGCGCGCTGGCTTCGGCAAAATCGTAATAGCCGCTGGAGGAGTAGCGGTAGCTGGCGAGGCTGAATGAAGTCCCCGAGCTGACAAAATCTTTCTGATACTGGGCGCGCAGCGAATGGCCCGCGTAGCGCTTGCCCGACGGCGTGCGGGTGATGGCCTGGGTCACGTCGCCTCCCAGCGATCCGAACTCGCCGAAACCGCGCCCCAGGCCCAGCGCCCAGGACTGATAGTCCTGGGCCAGTTGCGTACCGCCGTAGAGAGTAAATCCCGCCGACAGACCGTAGAACAGGGTTCCCTGCAGGAATTCCGGCGAGCGGACGGTATCCGCCCCCGAATGGTAGCGCCCGGCGCTAAGGCTGAATTTGCCGCGCCCTTCGCGCAGCATAAAAGGAACTGCGGAATAGGGCTGAGTAAAAGTGCGCACCGAACCATTGCTCTCGGTCACCTTCACCTCCAGATCGCCGCTCTGCGAGGTGGGGTAAAGATCGCTGATGGCAAATGCCCCCGGCGACACGAAGGTTTCGTAGATCACATACCCGTGCTGAGAGACGGTCACTTTGGCATTGCTGTGCGCCACGCCGCGGATGGTGGGGGCAAAGCCGCGCTGGCTGTCCGGAAGCATCTCATCGTCAGACATCAGCTGGACGCCGCGAAAGGGGATGCTGTCAAACACATCGCCGGTGGTGTAGGTATCGCCGATCCGCAGCAAGCTCTTCAGCGAGCGGACGTCGCGCTGCAGCCAGGTGCTCTGGGTATCCCAGTGCCGGCGCTGCTGGTCGTACTGCATTGAGGAGACGTTGCGCAGCCGCCAGGCGCCCAGGTTCACGCCGCTGCGTAAATTGAGGTAGTTTGAGCGGCTGCTCTCCCCGTCATCGGCGTTCTTTATTTGCGCGCCGGAAAAATAGTAATCGACAAACGCGGCCGGCACGCCATCGTCCCAGCGCGAGGGATCGACATAGCCGCGGCTTTGCACGTTCATCGCCGCCTGGGGAATACTCAGCGTCAGGCGCTGGTTAGCAAAGGTGAACCGACTGCTGGCGTCGGGAATAAACTTCTCGATCCGGGTGAAGGTTTCTCCTTCATGCAGCGTTTGAAAGGCGGGAAAGGCGCTGACGTTGACCCCATAATCCGCCAGCTGACCGGGCGTCAGCACCGGCTGCAGCTTCCCGCCATCGTCAACAAACGTAATATCAGCCTGACCCAGCTCCTGATCGTTAACCACCACGGTGACAGAGTAAGTGCCCGGCTGCTGCCCGCCGGGTTTGGCGAAGTAGTGCAGGTCGGAGGTTTGCTGCTGCGGGTCGGCAAACTCCAGCGCCGCCGGGTCAAAATAGTCGTCGGCCAGCGCCCGGTTCAGCGGGCTGAGACAAAACATCATCGTCGGCACTGTCGCCAGCGCCAGCGCCCGTCCTGCTGTCACTGGCATTGCGGCATACTCCCGCACCTTCGCTGTTGTTGTTCTTTTCATGCTGGCGCCGTCCGGTCATGTCATCACAAAAGGGAATTACTGCTGGGCGAAATCGCTGACGCCACCGTAGTCGTTAATCGCCCGCCATTTGACGGCGCCGTGCCCGCTCACCGGCCACGTTTTCTGGCCGAACGGAGCCACCATGCCTGGCTCATCGATGCTCTGCCCGCCCACCGCGACGGAGTAAAAAGAGACAAAATAGGGAGTGGGGTTTGCCACCGTCAGATGACCGCCGGACTGGGTAAACTTCAGTTGCTGCCAGGCTTTTGCCGGGTCGCCTGCCAGACCGTTGGGGCGATAGAAAATTTTGAATTTCGACTTAATATTGACCTGCAGCTTATTCACCTCGCCCTGCGGCGTCGGAGAAATACTTTTGACGTTCAGCCAAAACACCGACTCACGATCGCCGGGCAGCGAGGCGCCAATAAAGTTAATACGCAGAACGTTATTCTGCTCCGGATCGAGACGGAACAGCGGTGGGGTCACAATAAAGGGCACCTTGCTCTTGTCATTTTCCGCGTAATTTTCCACCCACGACTGCACCAGATAGGGTGTGTGAGTATCGGCATTGGTGACTGAAATAGCGGCTTCACGCTTCCCTTCCTGATAAATCACACGGGTTCCCCCCATGACAATACCGGCCTGCGCTGCCGTGGAGCACAGCAGAAAAGCCGCAACGGCAATTATTTTCTTCATCATTAATAACCATCAGGTAAAGGTTGAACAGACAATAAAATAAAGCTGTGAATAACAGAGCCAGTAACCATTGAGATAATTAGCAGGAACAACAATACCGTCACGAATATATATCGCGACTGCTTCGCCATTAATATTTCAACAGACTGCTATGGATCCAGACGCAATGGACTGGCTCTGAATAACGCGCAATATGCTTAGTTATAAATCATATTGAAATTAGCCGTACCGTTGGCATCGCCCGCCGCCACGGCCCCGGTAGAGACATAGTCGGCGTAAAACTCGAGGTCAGCAGAGCCGGTGCCGGCAGTGGCGCCCGCGACGACCGGGTGATCTTTGGACACTTTGCCGAGGCTGACCGCCGTGTTCTGGTCGTCTTCATACAGCTTGATCGCCACGCCGGTGGCGCCGCCATTGGTGGCCAGCAGAGTGGTATCAGACTGATCGCGCGCGCCGTCAAACAGCACCGCAACCTTGGCCACGCTGGCCGGGCAATCTTTGACTTTGATATGGAAGGGAGTTTTGGTGGTTTCGGAGCCGGTGCCGGTAAAATAGCTGCTGGCCCATTTGCCCAGATCCACGGTCTGGCCGGTTGAACCGCTGTCGACGTTGCAGGAGCTGTCGGTAATAGAGCCGTTAAAAATTACCTGCCCACCGGTACCCTGAGTGCCTGCGCTGGCGCCTGGGTTAACGGTCATTGTCGATCTTGCCGGTTGCGTATTGCCTGAAATTGCCGCGCCCGAAACCAGCGCGCCCATGAGAATTGCCATAATACGAAGTTGGGTTTTCATTATTTATCTCATCGTTAACGAATATATCACACAGTCATCGGCAATAGCGCTTGGCTATCGCGAAGCTGCTCATCAGTTCCTCCTTGTAAATGTTCATTGCGTTCCTTCCGCAGGATAGTAGGCACACGCCCTCTCGCTCTGCTTTATTCTGTCAAAAGGTGAACATTAATAAAAAACAGAAGCTAAAAAAGTTATTTTGGTGTGCGAAATAAATATATTACCGCACCTACCAAAAGGCAACCCGGCACAATGTTACGAATAAGTTAATGATTATCAGAGGCATAAAATTTATTTTTGAAATGCCTTTTCAATGTTAATTTACATATCTATACAAACGGTAATAAAACACTTTCAAACAACAACAGATCAAAACCATTAACAAATTTAAAGTTAATTACTCAAAAAGTTGTCTTGTTTTATTGTGCTTCCGATCGGCAGCACAGGAAAATTAGGAATTTTCCTGGTATTAATATTCATCATTTCTACATAAATGAAGCACAAGTGTCCGCCTCACTGCGCATAATTTCTTGTTGTGGAACCCTTTTTATTTTCAAGTGAAAGATATTACATCAGCCGTGTGAATGTGTTGGTCATGCCGCTCAATAAAGCCGGCTAAATAGCAGGGTTATTTTGCAGTTAAAAAAAATCCGCAACCCGGACGGATTGCGGACAGAGGTTGGAACAGAAGCGCGGGGTTGTATTTAGAACAGACCCAGCGGCGCGGTGCCGTAGCTCACCAGCAGATTTTTGGTTTGCTGATAGGCATCCAGCGCCATCTTGTGCGTTTCCCGGCCAACGCCAGACTGTTTATAGCCACCGAACGCCGCATGCGCCGGGTAGACATGATAGCAGTTGGTCCATACGCGGCCGGCTTTAATCCCGCGGCCCATGCGATAGGCGAGGTTGGTATCCCGCGTCCAGACCCCGGCGCCAAGGCCAAACTGGGTCTCATTGGCGATGGTCAGCGCTTCCGCTTCGTCCTTAAAGGTGGTCACCCCGATCACGGGCCCAAAGATCTCCTCCTGGAAGCTGCGCATATCGTTGCGGCCTTTAATCAGCGTGGGCTGAATATAAAAACCGTTATCCAGCGCCGGCGCGATAGCCGCCCGCTCGCCGCCGGTCAGAATTTGCCCGCCCTCTTCCCGCGCAATCTGAATGTAGGAGAGGATCTTATCGAACTGCTGGCGGGAAGCCTGCGCGCCGATCATGGTGTCGGTATCTAACGGGTCACCACGGCGGATCTGCGCCACCTTCTCCATGACCCGCGCCATAAAGGGCTCATAGATGGATTCATGGATCAGCGCCCGTGACGGGCAGGTACATACCTCCCCCTGGTTGAAGAAGCCAAGCACCAGTCCCTCCACCGCCTTCTCAATAAACTCCTCTTCTCCCTCCATTACGTCGGCGAAGTAGATGTTGGGCGATTTGCCCCCCAGCTCGACAGTGCAGGGGATAATATTTTCCGCCGCGCAGGCGAGAATATGCCGCCCGACCGGCGTGGAGCCAGTGAACGCCAGCTTGGCGATACGCTTGCTGGTGGCCAGCGCCTCGCCCGCCTCTTTGCCGAATCCCTGTACCACGTTAAGCACCCCGGCCGGGAACAGATCGCCAATCAGCTCCAGCAGCAGGGTAATGCTCAGCGGCGTCTGTTCAGCCGGCTTGAGCACCACGCAGTTACCCGCCGCCAGGGCCGGGGCCAGCTTCCACGCGGCCATCAGCAGCGGAAAGTTCCACGGGATAATCTGCCCGACCACCCCCAGCGGTTCATGGAAATGATAGGCCACCGTCGTTTCGTCAATCTCGGCGGTGCTTCCCTCCTGGGCGCGCAGGCAGCCGGCGAAGTAGCGGAAATGGTCCACCGCCAGCGGCAGGTCGGCATTCAGGGTTTCGCGGATCGGTTTCCCGTTGTCCCAGCTCTCCGCGACGGCCAGATACTCCAGGTGCTGTTCAATACGATCGGCGACCTGTAGCAGCAGCCTGGAGCGCTGCTGCACTGACGTTTTACCCCACGCCGGCGCCGCACGGTGAGCGGCATCCAGGGCGAACTCAATGTCTTTGGCGTCCGAGCGGGGAAACTGCGCAATGTTGCTGCCGTCGACCGGGGAGGTATTCATAAAGAATTCACCGCTCAGCGGCTCGACAAATTTACCGTCAATGAAGTTGCCGTAAGCGGATTTAAATGAAACCAGGGCGCCGGGCTGGCCAGGATGTGCATAACGCATCGCAAATCTCCTTCTGTAGGGTTGAGACGCAGCGGCATATTGATTTTTTAAACTTGCCGCCGAACGCTTCTCACTTTGCAGGGGTTATGCCAGTTTTTTATTGCCAACAATTTATATTATTTATTAATGAGTTAGGATTATTTATTTACCAGGCTGGCAGGCGCTGTCGCACAGATGTCCACTTCTGTGTTGCAAATCGCAACACCAAATAAACCAAATGGCTACAATATTGCAACACAGCAACATCGACCCTGAGGTGCCCTGTGCCAGGTAATCCCTATCTTCTCGCACCAGAGGTTAACGCTAACCCCCTGCTCAGCGACTCGTGGTCTCGCTGCCAGCGCTATGGTCTGGATCCCGCTACCGAGGATTTTCCCCGTCTGCGCGCCGGGGAGCTGGCAGACCGGCTCGCCAGCCACCGCAGCCTGCAGCAGCTGGCGCAGCCGGTGGTGGATGCCCTGTCGCGCCAGGTGGCGGACCTGCAGTCGGTGGTGGTCCTCTCCGACCCCAGTGGCCTGGTGCTGCACACCGTCGGCGATACCCAGGCGATGCAGAAGGCTCAGCGCGTGGCGCTGGCCCCCGGCAATCTGTGGAGCGAAAGCGGGCGCGGGACCAACGCCATTGGCACCGCGCTGGTCATTGATGACGGCTGCGAAATCGATGGCCGCCAGCATTTTCTTACCCGCAATCAGAATCTGTACTGTGCGGCGATGCCGCTCCAGCGGCCGGACGGAAGTATTGCCGGGGTGCTGGATATCTCCGGCCCGGCGGATTTTCCCCACCAGCATACCTTCGGCTGGGTGAAGGCGGCGGCAAAGCAGATTGAGTATCTGTGGGTGAAACAGAGCCTGCATCCGGAGCAGTGGCTGATGAGCCTGCACCGGCAGGTGGACAAGCTCGACAGCGTCGAGGAGCTGCTGCTGGTCTTTTCTGACAACGTCCTCACCGCCGGCAACCGACTGGCGATGCGCGAGTTCGGCCTGAGCGCGGCGCAGTTTGGCCAGCTAACCTTTGCGTCGCTTTTTCCGACGCTGGCGCAAAGGGCGGTCAGCGTCCCGCTGCCGCTGACCACCCCGCAGGGCCGCTATCACTATCGCCTGCGGGAGCCCACCCGCCGCCGGGTGGCGGTAAGCGCCCCGCCGGTCATGCATCTCCCTTTCACCAGCCCGCGCGAAGGCGAAAAGCTGCTGCGGCTGCTCAACGCCGGCATTGCGCTATGCATTGAGGGAGAAACCGGCAGCGGCAAGGAGTATGTCAGCCGTACGCTGCATCAGCACAGCCGCTGGCGCAGTGGCAAATTTGTCGCCATCAACTGCGCGGCCATCCCGGAATCGCTGATCGAATCCGAGCTATTCGGCTACCAGCCGGGGGCATTTACCGGCGCCAGCAAAAACGGCTATATCGGTAAAATCCGCGAGGCTGAGGGCGGGGTACTGTTTCTCGATGAGATCGGCGATATGCCGCTGGCGCTGCAGACGCGGCTCCTGCGGGTGTTGCAGGAAAAAGAGGTGGCCCCGCTGGGCGCCAGCCGCAGCGTGCCGGTGAATTTCGCCTTGATCTGCGCCACCCACCGCAATCTGACGCAACGGGTCAGCGCCGGCGAATTCCGTGAAGATCTGCTGTGGCGCCTGCGGGAGTATGCCCTGGCGCTGCCCCCGCTGCGCGAGTGGCCGGCGCTGGAAACCTTTATCGCCACGCTGTGGCGCGACCTGGGCGGTGTTTCACGCCGGGTGACGCTTTCAAATGCACTGCTGGTCCACCTCAGCCAGCTGCCGTGGCCGGGAAACGTGCGCCAGCTGCAGAGCGTCCTGAAGGTGATGCTGGCTCTGGCCGATGAGGGCGACACGCTGACGCCCGACGCGCTGCCGGAGGCGTATCGCACCGCGCCTGCGCCGCTGCCGCGCGGAGGATTGCAGGCCCATGACGAGCAGTTGATTGTCGATACCCTGGCCAGCGTTAACGGCAACGTCAGCCGGGCGGCACAGATACTGGGTATCGCCCGCAGCACGCTATACCGCCGCGCCGCCCGTACCGGACGGCCTCGTCGCTGAGGCTATGGCGTAAAGCGCGCCGGCAGCCAGGAGAACATCCGCCGGCTGACGGCCTCGCACAGCAGCACCAGCCGTGGGCCGACCGCCTGCCAGACCCGCTTCGCCACGATGACCCCGCCAATGGAGACCAGGGCTGCGCCCACCATATCCAGCGGAAAATGCACCCCAAGATAGATCCGCGACCAGGCCACCGGCAGCGCAGCCAGCAGCATCAGCAGACCAGGCGCCCGCAGGCGCAGCGACAGCAGCGCAAACGCGGCGCTGAACATCACCGTAGCGTGATCGCTGGGGAAGCTGTTATCCGCCGGATGACTTATCCAGGTATGGCCGAGGGGGATCATAAACGGCCGCGGATGAAACCAGAGCGTCCCGCACACCATCCCCAGCCCGAGGGAAATCATCACAGCCAGGGTCATAAACAGCGCCTGGCGGTGTCCCTCACGACCACCGAGAAACCACAGGCCGAGCGCGATCGCCGGCATCATAAACACGATGCCGCTGGCGCAAAAACGGGCCAGCGACAGCAGGCCCTCCGCGGCGCCAGGCTGCGCGTTAAGCGCGAAAAAAACAGATTGATTCAGGGTTTCCAGGGCGTTCATGGCGATAGCTCTCAGTCGTCATCTTTCTGTCATTATCGCCCGGTCGCCTTAAGATACCCTTAACCGCTGGGCGGTGTGCTTTTAGCAAGGCGCAGTCCTTCCCGCAGGGCATCGATCGTCACCCGCGTTTTTTGCGGCAGCCACGGCCCCTCCGGCCACACCGCGTGGATAGCGAAACGCACCTGAGCGCTGGGCGCCAGCACCTGCTGCAGCGTCCCGTCGGCGAGCGCCTGCGCCACCAGCCAGTCCGGCAACCAGGCGATGCCCATCCCCTGCTGCACCGCCGCCGCGATGGCGGCAAAATCATCCTGTACCAGCCCCGTCTGCGGACTGAAGCGCACTTCGCCCTGCTGCGGGTCGTACAGTTGCCATTTTTGCAGTTGGCCGTTGTGCAGATAGCCGAGGGTGCGGTGCTCGCTCAGCCCGGCGATGGTCTGCGGCGCCGGCTGGCGGCGCAGGTACTCTACCGCCGCGCACAGCACCATGCCATGCTCCCCCAGCGCCCGCGCCCGTAGCGACCCGGTATCGGCCAGGTTTCCGATACGCACCGCAAGATCAAACCCCTCCTCCAGCAGATTGACCTGCCGGTCGCTGTAGTGGAGCTCGAGCTTCAGTAACGGATAGCGCTGGCTCAGGCGGAATAGCACCGGCGCCACGCAGCGCTGACCAAAGAGCACTGGTAGCGAGATCCGCAGCCGCCCCTGCACCTCGCCCTTCCCGCGCTGGAGCGCCTCTTCGGCCTCGCGGATGCGCGCCAGCGCTTCCCGGCACTGGTGGTAAAATTGCTCCCCCTCTTCCGTCAGCAGTTGCCGACGGGTAGTGCGCTGGAATAACGCCACGCCGAGGCGCGCTTCCAGCCGGGCAATGGTTTTACCCACCGCCGAACGCGTCACGTGGAGGATCGCCGCCGCGCTGGCAAAGTTACCGCTCTCGACCACGGTAACAAACACCGGGATCGCGTTCAGATCGTCACGCACAAATTGGTTCCTTACGGGATACAATAGAGGAAAATAATGTCACTCCAGAGAGAAAAAAGACAGTGTTAGTCTCTGCCTCTCCCCTTCACTTGAGGCACTCATCATGGCTAACGTTCTGGTATTAAAATCCAGCATTAATGGCGAAACATCCCTGACCAATAAGCTGATTAACGAATTTCTCGCGGCGCGCCGGGCGGCGGGCCACCGCGATCGGCTCACGGAACACGATCTCAGCGCCATGGCGCTGCCAACACTGGATCGCCCCCTGTTCGCCGCCCTGCGCGGGGCAGTGGATCCGCAGCCGGCCATCCGCGCGGCGGTTGCGCTCTCCGACCAGCTTATCGCCGAATTAAAAGCCAGCGATCTGCTGGTGATCGGGGCGCCGATGTATAACCTCAACGTCCCGACCGACCTGAAGAAATGGTTCGACCTCGTGGCGCGGGCGCGGGAAACCTTTCGCTACACCGACAGCTGGCCGCAGGGGCTGGTCGAGGGCGTTCGGGCGGTGGTTGTCAGCAGCCGCGGCGGTATTCACCAGGGAGAGACCACCGACGCCATCACCCCCTATCTGCGCGCGGTACTGGGGCTGATGGGGATCCATGAGGTGGAATTTATCTATGCCGAAGGGCTGGACAATCGTCCGCATGGTCGCGACGCAGGGATCGCCAGCGCGCGAGCGCAGATTGCCCAGCTCGCCGTTCCGGCCTGAGTCACAGATAAAAAGTGCTGGCGCAGGGGATGTTTTTATTTTAGAGTTATCTAAATTTAGAAAAAGCTAAAATATATGACCACACCTGAAGACCTGCAGGCCCGCGCCGGAGAAGCCGCCGCGCTGATGAAAGCCATGAGCAATCCTCACCGATTGCTGATCCTGTGCATACTGTGCGATGCGCCGCGGGCCAGCGCCGGTGAACTATCGCGCGCTACCGGCCTGAGCCCTTCCGCCACCTCGCAGCACCTTGCGCGGATGCGTGACGAGGGGCTGATCGACAGCGAGCGCGATGCCCAGCGTATCCACTATTTCATCACCCACCCTGCGGTACAGCAGGTGATCAACACGCTGAAAACGCTCTATTGCCCGTGAGGATCCTATGACCATCGCTACCTTAACCCCGGCCGAAGCCCGGGCGCTGATTGCCCAGGGCGCCAGACTGATTGATATCCGTGATGCGGATGAATACGCGCGCGAACATATTCCCGATGCCGAACTGGTGCCGCTGGCCAGCCTGACCAACGGTGCGACCCTCAATGCCCGGGCCGGAGAGACAGTCATCTTTCACTGCCAGGCGGGTTCCCGGACGCAGAATAACGCGATTCGCCTGGCCGCCGCCGCCGCACCGGCGCAGGCAAGCCTGCTGGCCGGGGGGATTCAGGGCTGGAGGGCCGCGGGGTTCCCGGTTGAGGAGGATAAATCCCAGCCGCTGCCGCTGATGCGCCAGGTACAAATTGCCGCTGGCGTCCTGATTTTACTCGGTGTACTGCTGGGCTATACCGTGAGCAGCGGCTTCTTCCTGCTCAGCGGCGCGGTCGGCGCCGGGCTCACCTTCGCCGGGGTGACCGGCTTTTGCGGCATGGCGCGTCTGCTGGCGATCATGCCCTGGAACCGGCGTCATGAGGGTTAAAACGCACTCCAGATAAGCCAGGCAATGCCGCCGAACAGCAGCCATTTAACGATGTAATAGACCGTCTTATTCCATTTTTTCAGCCGCTTGCCGACAATGCGGATCTGGTAGATATAGCGAAACGCCCGGTTAATCCCGCCAATGCGATCGCCGGTATCATTGGGCGCCGAGGCGGCGCTCATCAGATGACGTCCCAGCCAGTGGTTCACCTGCTGCGCCCAGCGGTAGCGCATGGGCCGTTCAATATCACAGAACAGAATCAGCCGATTCTCACCGCTGGTATTTTCCGCATAGTGAATATAGGTCTCATCAAACAGCACCCCTTCCCCATCGCGCCAGCTGTAGCGCTGGCCATCCACCTCGATAAAGCAGCGGTCATCGTTCGGCGTCGCCAGGCCGAGATGAAAGCGCAGCGAACCGGCGTAGGGATCGCGGTGGCGCGGCAGACGGCTGCCGTCTGGCAGGGTGGCGAACATGGCCGCTTTCACCGACGGGATATCGCGCAGTAGCGCGGTGGTGTGTGGGCAGAGCTGGCTGGCGGAGGGATGGGCCTCCTCATACCATTTCAGATAAAAACGTTTCCAGCCGGTTTTAAAAAATGAGTTAAATCCGGCATCGTTATATTTATCGGCCGCTTTAATCTGCTCCAGCTGCTGAAGGTGGAGACCTTCATCGCGAATTACCTGCCAGTTCTGCTGCAATATCGCCAGCTCGGGAAACATCTCCGGGCGCAGATATGGCGTATTCGGCACGCGGGAAAATAAATACATAAATCCATTCAGCGGAGCAGTAAATGTTGAATGATCGGAGAGCTGTCGCCAGAAACGATAGCGCACCCGCCCGCGATAATGGACATACAGAACAGCAATAACAATGATCAATAGAACGATATACTTCATGGTGTCTTTCCTGACCTGATTGATGGTAACCCTACCCTCGCCGTCCCCCCTTCTCAGCAGCGGTATGGCGCCAGCAAAACATTAACAACATTAATACATATACCCCCAAATTGTTTTAACAAAAAACAGCACAGCCAGTGTTCACTGGCCAGTCGTTGAGCTATGGTTGAGGTTCATCCAGGATGTTAACCGTGAGGAGTGAATGATGTTTTCTGTCGGCGATCTGGTACAACCGCGTGCGGGTGGACCAAAACTGAAAGTGGTTGAAGTACAGGGAGAACAGCTGGTGGTGGTTCAGGCCGCGCAAGAGCAGGGCGAGCGCTATACGCTGAACTCAGAAGAGGTGACGCCATACCAGGAAGAGGGCGACTTTGGCGTCTGCTAAAGCCCCTCTCCCGGAGAGTGATAAGGCCGGACGGAACGGCGGGTCTCCCCCACTGTCCTGATACCGGCCGGATCGGCTTTAAATGAGGAAACTGTCCAGCGATTTGCCCTGAGCAACCGCCTGAGCAATCGGCTTCGGCATTCTTCCCTGACCGGTCCAGGTTTTTTCTGCGCCAGTATGATCGGTATAACGATATTTCGCCGGGCGCGGTTGCCGCTTTTTCCCTGCCGCCATCGACGGCTGAATATCGGCCACGAGGTCGTCAGGAGAAATACCGTCGGCGCGCATCAGCTCAAGCCAGGTATTCACTTTTTCCTGATATTCCGCCTGCTGCTGCGCCGCCAGCTGCTGTTGCGTACGTTTTTCTTCAGTGACGATCCTGAGCTTTTCCAGCATCTCTTCAAGCACGTCAATGGAGAATTCACGGGACAGGGTACGCAGTGAACGGATATTATTCAGTTTGTGTAACATTAAAGACATAAAATTAAGAAATCCCAGATAACCAATTAAAAGATACAACGCGGCAAGTGTAATGGAAACACTTATTTATTTCCAGCCTTCGGTTGTCCAGATAAATATATTATGCAAAGAGTAAACCTTTTCCGCCTGCCCTATATCGGCAAATCCCCGGTTCTTTTTCGCCAGCGCAGGCCAACAAGACCATGAATAAATAAAAGCGGCGGATGGTAAGATATGAAAATATATTCAGCAGGCGATATTACCTTTATGGTCAGCGGTTTATCCTCTTATCGTCGGCGGATGCGCAGGCCCTCTCCACACGGCCTAATGAATAGTTACCCAGCCAATCAGAATAAAACGCCACACGTCATTTTAGAATTTTTCACCACAAAAACCGGCATAATGGCATAAAAACATCTTAACGAGACCTTCATCACAGGCTCACGCGATTTTGCGCCACAGCGGGCGGTCAGACGCCGCCTCCCTGGTTAGATATCATGCAAAAACGTCAAGTAACCAACTGAAATTAAACACATTTAACAAAACCAGCAATAAAAGTAGCGTAACGGGCAGAAAACCAACTGTCGCAGAGTATTTTATCGACAAAAAGACAATAAATAAAAATTTATAGCTAGTTGCCACTTTTAATGCAGAGATATACTCTACGCACATCAAAACAGGCAGCCCAAAAACGCTATACCAACGCGCATTTTTCGGCGTTATTGACTTCTTTTTCGAGGAGCACTCCGATGTTCTCTGCGCACTCCCGCTTGCGGCATGCGGTTGCAGACACCTTTGCGATGGTGGTTTACTGCACCGTCGTCAACATGATGATCGAAATTTTTCTCTCTGGTATGACGTTTGAGCAGTCGTTATCGTCGCGCCTGGTGGCGATCCCGGTCAACATTATTATTGCCGTGCCCTATGGTTTTTATCGCGACTTTGCGATGCGTCAGGCCCGGCGCATTAGCCCGGCAGGCTGGATGAAAAATATGGCCGACGTGCTGGCCTACGTCACTTTCCAGTCGCCAGTGTATGTCGCGATATTGTGGAGCGTAGGTGCAGACTGGCACCAGATTGTCGCTGCAGTGAGCTCAAACCTGGCGGTATCGATGATGATGGGCGCTGCTTACGGCTACTTCCTCGACTATTGCCGCCGCCTGTTCCGCGTGGCCCCCTACCAGCAGGCGAAAGCCTGACCGACGCTATTCCAGCGACTGGCCCTGCCAGTCGCTCTCTCGTCAGCCTGCTCCGCCCCGGTCTTAACCGTCGTATTAATTTGTCGACATCGCCGGCTGGGCTTCGCCAAATAGTCCATTCAGAAAACGCTCAAGCGCCATCCGTGAGCTAAATCCGTGCGGAATACCATAATGCTGCTGCGCATCTCCGGCTAAATACAGCGGAAATTGTTCATAATGGTCGCAGGTTTTGATATCTGAGGCCGGTTCGGCCAACATATTGCTACGCTCTTTGAGCGCTGGATGAATAATTAACGCTGTCCGCCCCATGCGCGCTTCGCGGTTCACATAAACATAATTATCGCCTCGGCGATAGCCGTACGCTTTTTGCGTCACAACATCCATGGTGAAGCCGGCTTTTTCAAGAACACGCGCCACCTCATCGGGTCTTAAATACATACTGATTCCTCGTTATCTTTTACCGCACATTGACCTTACCTTATTCGTTAAGCGCAGTGCTTTCGGAATATTCCAGAAACCACAGCAGTAAGCATAATTCAAAATCTTGTCCTACACTTACTCACTCGATGGAATTAAGGGAGATAACGATGGCTAACCATGTGAACCGCAACAATTTTGACGAGAATGCTGAGGATATCCATAACGATGTCAGTCAATTAGCGGATACGCTGGAAGAGGTGCTGAAATCGTGGGGCAGTGACGCGAAAGAGGAAGCCGAAGCGGCGCGCGTTAAAGCTCAGTCGCTGCTAAAAGAGACCCGTGCCCGCCTCAATGGTCACAACCGGGTGCAGCAGGCGGCGCTGGATGCCCGTCAGGCAGCCTGTGATGCGCTGGGCTGCGCCGATACCTACGTGCGCAATAAACCCTGGCACAGCGTCGGCGCCGCAGCCGCCGTCGGGGTATTTATTGGCGTATTGCTCAATTTACGTCGATAATAGAGACAGCGTCAGCTTCCGCGCGCGCCTGGCGAGCGGAAGCCCGCGAGCTTCACGGAATCTAATGAAGATAACAAATACGCGTCAGCCCCTGCGCGCCTCTGGCCGCAGGGGTTTTTTATGCGCCATCGTTCGCGATCGCCTCTCTGAGCCGCCGGGCCAGCGCATCGGCCATCGCCGCTGAGCGAATATTGGTAAAACTCATCAGTAATCCCCCCTCGCCTGCATGACGAAGACGCCAGTCGCTCAGCGCCTGCACCGCCAGCCCGGCCTCAACCGCCTGCCGGGCCAGCAGGCGATCGTTGCCGCTGACCGGCATGACCAGCTGAATGCCCCCCTGTTGGGGCGTGACCTGAAAGCCCTGCGCCTGCAGGGCCGACTCCAGCCACTGTCGGCGCTGGCTATAGCTGGCGCGCATTTTTTTCAGATGACGCCAGAAATGGCCCTGCTGAATAAAATCCGCCAGCGTCTGCTGCCACAGGGTAGGAACAGTGCAGGGCTGGCGCTCCGCCGTCTGATGAAAACGCGCCGCCAGCGGGGTCGGCACCACCAGCCAGGCGGTGCGCAGCGCCGGAAACATCGACTTACTGAAAGTGCCGGCGTAGATAACCCGCTGCGGCGCATCAAGGCTTTTCACTGGCGGCAGCGGTTTGCCGTGATAGCGAAACTCACTGTCGTAATCGTCCTCAATAATCCACGCGTCGCGCGCTGCCGCCCACGCCAGCAGCTGGCGACGCCGGGGCAGCGACAGCGCGACCCCCAGCGGGCTCTGGTGTGCCGGGGTGAGCAGGGCAAACCGCGCTTGAGGGTGATGGCGCAAGCCCCAGCCAACATCCATTCCTTCGTCGTCCACCGGGATCGCATCCACCACCAGCTGCCTGGCCTCAACGACCGGGCGGATCAAGGGATACCCCGGATCCTCCATCCACATATGCTGCCCCGGCTGCGCCAGCGTACGCAGGATAAGATCCATGGAGGTAGCATAGTTGCCGGTAATCAGCACCTGCTCCGGCTGGCAGTCAATACTGCGCGACAGGCGCAGATACTCCACGATCGCCTGGCGCAGAAGCGGGTCGCCGCCGGGATCGCCGGGAGCAAGGTCGAACCGCGACTGCGTCCGCAGCCGACGCCCCATCACTCGCGCCCACAGCCCACGCGGAAAGAGATCCAGCGCCGGCAGCCCCATCTGAAAGGGCAACGGGTCCGTCGAGGCGGCTGATTGCGCTGGCGTTACCGGCGCCAGCTGGCGCGGACTGAGCCGCTCGCTGACAAAGGTCCCCGCCTGCCCACGCCGCTCAAGCCACCCCTGGGCGACCAGTTCACCCCAGGCGTTTTCGATAGTCGCCCGGGAGACACCCTGCTCCTGGGCAAACACCCGGCTGGCGGGCAGACGGCTGCCCGGGGTCAGTTCGCCCCGTTCAATTGCCGATTTCAGCTGGCGGGCAATACGCTGATAAAGAGGGAGGTGGATCGCTTCCATTATGGTCTGCTTTTTTCATCACAATATGGCTATCTTTTGCAGTCCATTATAGTGCTATTTTGGCTGCCGTCTTAGAGAGGAGAACACCATGAGCCAATTACGTCAGCCATTCAGTGAACTGAGCCCGGAAGTCTATAAAGGGCTGGTACAGGCCAGCATCGCGCTGGAGAAAAGCGAGCTGGGCAGCGCCCTGGTAGAGCTGGTTTATTTACGCGTCTCGCAGATCAACGGCTGCGCCTTCTGCCTTGAGAAGCACAGCCAGGCGCTGCGCAAGGGCGGTATGGCGCAAAGCAAACTGGATGCCCTGGCGGGCTGGCGGGTAAGCGCCCACTTCACACCTGGCGAACGCGCAGCGCTGGCGTGGGCCGAGTCGGTCACCGACATTGCCGCCAGCCATGCGGAAGATGACGTTTACCTGCCGCTGCGCGAACATTTTACCCCGCGTCAGATAAGCGATCTGACCTTAGCCATCAGCCTGATGAACGCTTTCAACCGACTCGCCGTCGCCATGCGTCTGTAGTTCCGCACAGCCTTCCCCCTCCTCCGCCGAATTGTCCCGGCGGGGGATTTCCTTGCTAAAAACGCTATATATTGAGTGGTTGAACTTTCAAACAACTACATCTAGTATTTCCTTATCGAATGACCCACAACGTTCGACGCTGCGTTTAGCGCCGTGCTGTTATCTTAAATGGAAATACGAATCATGCGCATTATTATTTACACTCGAAATGACTGCGTGCAGTGCCATGCCACACGGCGAGCCATGGAGAGCCGGGGACTGGCCTTTGAAATGGTGAACGTCGACCAGCAGCCGGATGCAGCTGACACCCTGCGCGAGCAGGGATTTCGCCAGCTGCCGGTGGTGATCGCCGGTGAGCTACGCTGGAGCGGCTTCCGCCCGGATATGATTAACCGCCTGCGCCCCTCCGTCACGGCGGCCAGCGCATGAGCCTCATCGTCTACTTCTCCAGCCGTTCGGAGAATACCCATCGCTTTGTGCAGCGCCTGGGGCTGCCGGCGGTGCGCATTCCGCTGAACGAGCGCGAACATCTCCAGGTAGACGAACCCTATATTCTCATCGTTCCCAGCTATGGCGGCGGCGGTACGGCCGGCGCGGTACCGCGTCAGGCGATCCGCTTTTTAAACGACGTGCATAACCGCCAGCTGATCCGCGGGGTGATTGCCGCTGGCAATCGCAACTTTGGCGACGCCTGGGGGCGTGCCGGGGAGGTCATCGCGCAAAAATGCGCCGTGCCCTATCTCTACCGCTTCGAGCTGATGGGAACCCCCGACGATATCGACAACGTGCGTAAAGGAGTCAGCGAATTTTGGCAACGACAACCGCAGAACGTATAACCGCCGCGGCGGATTTTCACGCCCTCAACGCGATGCTGAATTTGTACGACAGCGAGGGTCGCATCCCGTTTGAGAAAGATCGCCAGGCGGTGGAGGTCTTTATGACCGCCCAGATACAGCCCAACACCCTCAGTTTTGTCAGCCAGGAGGATAAACTCACCTGGCTCGTTCGTGAGGGCTATTACGATCCGCAGGTGCTGGCCGGCTATGACCGCGCGTTTGTGCTGGCATTGTTCGCCCATGCCCGGCGCGCCGCGTTTCGCTTTCAGACCTTCCTCGGCGCCTGGAAGTTCTATACCAGCTACGCGCTGAAGACCTTTGACGGCAAGCACTACCTCGAGGATTTTGCCGATCGCTGCGTAATGGTGGCGCTGACGCTGGCCCAGGGGGATGACCAGCAGGCGCGGCAGCTAATGGAAGAGATGCTCAGCGGCCGCTTCCAGCCCGCGACCCCCACCTTCCTCAACGCCGGCAAGCAGCAGCGCGGGGAGCTGATCTCCTGCTTCCTGTTGCGCATTGAAGATAATATGGAGTCCATCGGCCGAGCGGTTAACTCGGCGCTGCAGCTGTCGAAGCGCGGCGGCGGCGTGGCCTTTTTACTCTCCAACCTGCGCGAGGCCGGGGCGCCGATCAAGCGTATCGAAAACCAGTCCTCCGGGGTGGTGCCGGTGATGAAGATGCTGGAGGACGCCTTCTCCTATGCCAACCAGCTTGGCGCCCGCCAGGGGGCGGGAGCGGTCTGGCTGCATGCGCACCATCCCGATATTTTGCGCTTCCTCGATACCCGGCGTGAGAATGCCGATGAGAAAATCCGCATCAAAACCTTGTCGCTGGGAGTGGTGATCCCCGATATCACCTTCCAGCTGGCAAAAGAAGACGCGCAGATGGCCCTGTTCTCGCCGTATGACGTCGAGCGGCTGTACGGTAAACCCTTCGCCGACTGCGCCATCGGCGATCTCTATCCGCAGCTGGTGGCCGACGAACGGGTCCGCAAGCGCTGGATCCGCGCCCGCGACCTTTTCCAGCGCCTGGCGGAGATCCAGTTTGAGTCCGGCTATCCGTACATCATGTTTGAAGATACCGTCAATCGCGCCAATCCGGTGGCCGGACGGATCACCATGAGCAATCTGTGTTCGGAAATTCTGCAGGTCAGTACGCCATCCACCTATGATGAGAACCTCAGTTACGCCCATATCGGCGAGGATATCTCCTGCAACCTCGGCTCGCTGAACATCGCCCATACCATGGACTCGCCGGATTTTGCCCGCACTATCGCCACCGCGGTGCGCGCCCTGACCGCGGTATCCGATATGAGCGACATACAGTCGGTTCCCTCGGTGGCGGCCGGCAATGCGGCCTCCCACGCCATCGGCCTGGGGCAGATGAATCTGCACGGCTACCTGGCGCGAGAAGGGATTGCCTACGGCAGTCCGGAGGGGCTGGACTTCACCAATATCTATTTTTACACCGTGACCTGGCATGCCCTGCACACCTCGATGCTGCTGGCCCGCGAGCGCGGCCAGCGCTTCGCTGGCTTCGAACAGTCACGCTACGCCAGCGGGGCGTACTTCGACAAATATCTGCAGGAGGAGTGGCAGCCGAAAACCGAACGGGTGCGCGCACTGTTCGCCCGCGCCGGTATCCCCCTGCCCGACCGGGAAAGCTGGCGCCAGCTGCGCGACGATGTCATGCGCTATGGCATCTATAACCGTTATCTGCAGGCGGTGCCGCCCACCGGGTCGATCTCGTACATCAACCATGCCACCTCCAGCATTCATCCGATCGTCTCGAAGATTGAGATCCGCAAAGAGGGGAAGACCGGGCGGGTGTACTACCCCGCGCCGTTTATGAATAACGACAATCTGGCCCTTTATCAGGATGCGTACGAGATAGGGCCCCAGAAGATCATTGACACCTACGCCGAGGCGACGCGCCACGTCGATCAGGGGCTGTCGTTGACGCTGTTCTTCCCGGATACCGCCACCACCCGCGATATCAACAAGGCGCAAATCTACGCCTGGAAGAAAGGCATTAAGACCCTCTACTACATCCGTCTGCGCCAGCTGGCGCTGGAAGGCACTGAAATTGAAGGCTGCGTGTCCTGCGCACTGTAAGGAGAACAGGATGACCCATTTAACGCGCATCAGCGCTATCAACTGGAACCGCATTGATGACGACAAAGATCTTGAGGTCTGGAATCGTCTCACCAGCAACTTCTGGCTACCGGAGAAAGTGCCGCTGTCAAACGACATTCCCGCCTGGCAAACCCTCAGCGCGGCGGAGCAGCAGTTGACCATTCGCGTCTTCACCGGGCTGACGCTGCTCGACACCATTCAGAACACGGTCGGCGCGCCGGCGCTGATGGCGGACGCGCTGACCCCGCATGAGGAGGCGGTGCTGTCGAACATCAGCTTTATGGAAGCGGTTCATGCCCGCTCTTACAGCTCCATTTTTTCCACGCTGTGCCACAGCAAAGAGGTGGATGCCGCCTTCGCCTGGAGTGAAAGCTGCGAACCCCTGCAGCGCAAGGCGCAACTGATGCTGGGCTACTATCAGGCCGACGAGCCGCTGAAGAAAAAAATCGCCAGCGTGTTCCTCGAATCCTTTCTCTTCTACTCCGGCTTCTGGCTGCCAATGCACTTCTCCAGCCGGGGAAAACTGACCAATACCGCGGATCTGATCCGTCTGATCATTCGCGATGAAGCGGTACATGGCTATTACATTGGCTACAAGTATCAGAAAGGACTGGAGATCGTCAGCCCCGGAAAGCGCGAAGAACTGAAAAATTTCGCCCTCGATCTGCTGATGGATCTTTACGACAACGAGCTGGCCTACAGTCGGGAACTGTACGGCGAGAGCGGCTGGTTTGACGACGTCAGCGCTTTCCTGTGCTACAACGCCAACAAAGCGCTGATGAACCTCGGTTATGAAGCGCTGTTTCCGGCGGAGATGGCAGCGGTTAACCCGGCGATCCTCGCCGCGCTGTCGCCTAACGCCGATGAAAACCACGACTTTTTCTCCGGCTCCGGCTCCTCGTACGTGATAGGCAAAACGGAAGAAACCGCCGACGACGATTGGGACTTTTAACCGTACTTTCACCAGGAATATGGCGGGCTGGTTCCTGGTGATCTATTTCGCAGAAAAGTGGGTTCATCTGCCAAATATTCTCTCCATCGCATAACCGTCATCACTCCGTCATATTTAACAGAAAACTGGTCCATTTCAGTCGAATTATCCAGAGATAATCAAAAAATATTACCCACAACAAATTGACGCTCAGCCCTTATATCACGGGGGCTGCGCCACCCTATCCCTCACGCCATTTTGCCGAGAGTTTGCCATTGAGGGTTGTCACAGAATCTGAGTATGTTAGGGTGTAAAAAGATCATAATCACCATCGGGTATCGTATCGCAATAAACAAATAACAGGAACTTCTCTATTGCATGGCAATTAAATTAGAAATCAAAAATCTTTATAAGATATTTGGCGAGCACCCAAACCGGGCTTTCAAATATATTGAGAAAGGACTCAACAAAGCGCAAATACTGGAAAAAACGGGGCTGTCGCTTGGCGTCAAAGACGCCAGTCTGGCCATTGAAGAAGGCGAGATATTCGTCATCATGGGGCTCTCCGGCTCGGGGAAATCCACCATGGTTCGCCTTCTCAATCGCCTGATTGAACCCACCCGCGGCCAGGTGCTGATTGACGGGGTCGACATCGCCAAAATGTCGGATGCCGAGCTGCGCGAGGTGCGTCGCAAGAAAATTGCGATGGTATTTCAGTCCTTTGCGCTGATGCCACACATGAGCGTGCTCGACAACACGGCGTTTGGTATGGCGCTTGCCGGCGTCCCGACCGCCGAACGAGAGCAAAAAGCGCGGGAGGCGCTGCGTCAGGTGGGGCTGGAGAATTATGCCCATGCCTGGCCGGATGAACTCTCCGGCGGGATGCGTCAGCGCGTCGGTTTAGCTCGCGCGCTGGCGATTAATCCCGATATTCTGTTAATGGATGAAGCCTTCTCCGCGCTCGACCCGCTCATTCGCACCGAAATGCAGGATGAGCTCATCAAATTACAGGCGAAGCATCAACGCACTATCGTCTTTATTTCTCATGACCTTGATGAAGCCATGCGAATTGGCGATCGCATTGCCATTATGCAAAATGGCGAAGTGGTCCAGGTCGGTACGCCGGATGAAATACTGAATAATCCGGCCAATGATTATGTGCGCACCTTCTTCCGCGGCGTGGATATTAGCCAGGTCTTCAGCGCCAAAGATATTGCCCGCCGCAGCCCGGTTGGATTGATTCGTAAAACCCCAGGTTTTGGCCCCCGCTCCGCGCTGAAATTATTACAGGATGAAGACCGGGAATATGGCTATGTCATCGAACGCGGAAATCGCTTTGTCGGGATTGTCTCGATCGATTCTCTGAAAACCGCGCTCAGCGTCGGCCAGGGGATCGAGGCGGCGCTGATTGACGCCCCGCTGGCGGTGGAGGCGCAAACGCCGCTCAGCGATCTGCTCTCCCACGTCGGCCACGCCCCGTGCGCCGTCCCGGTGGTGGATGAAGAACAACAATACATTGGCATCATTTCCAAACGAATGCTGCTCCAGGCTTTAGATCGCGAGGGGGTGAATCATGGCTGATCAAACTAATCCGTGGGACAGCGCCCCGGCAACCGACAGCGCTGCGCAGGCCGCCGACGCCTGGGGTGGCGCCTCTACTGCCGCGCCGGCCAACGGCGGCGGCGCCGACTGGCTGCACAGCGCGCCCGCGCCGCAGCCGGAATCGTTCAACATCATGGACCCGTTCCATAAAACGCTGATCCCGCTCGACAGCTGGGTCACCCACGCTATCGACTGGATCGTGCTGCACTTCCGTCCGCTATTCCAGGGGATCCGCGTGCCGATCGACTACATCCTCAGCGCCTTCCAGCAGCTGTTGTTGGGGATGCCAGCGCCGGTGGCGATTATCGTCTTCGCGCTGATCGCCTGGCAGATCTCCAGCCTCGGCATGGGGGTCGCCACCCTGGTTTCGCTGATTGCCATCGGCGCCATCGGCGCCTGGTCGCAGGCGATGGTCACCCTGGCGCTGGTCCTCACCGCCCTGCTGTTCTGCATGGTTATCGGCCTGCCGCTGGGTATTTGGCTGGCGCGCAGCCCGCGGGCGGCGAAAATTATCCGCCCGCTGCTGGATGCCATGCAGACCACGCCGGCCTTCGTCTACCTGGTGCCGATCGTGATGCTGTTCGGCATCGGCAACGTGCCGGGCGTGGTGGTGACGATTATCTTCGCCTTGCCGCCGATCGTCCGTCTGACCATCCTCGGGATAAACCAGGTGCCAGCGGATCTGATCGAAGCGTCGCGCTCGTTTGGCGCCAGCCCGCGCCAGCTGTTGTTTAAGGTTCAGCTGCCGCTGGCGATGCCCACCATTATGGCTGGGGTAAACCAGACGCTGATGCTGGCCCTGTCGATGGTGGTGATCGCCTCGATGATTGCCGTCGGCGGTCTTGGCCAGATGGTGCTGCGCGGCATTGGCCGCCTGGATATGGGTCTCGCCACCGTCGGCGGAGTGGGGATCGTGATCCTCGCGATTATTCTTGACCGCCTCACCCAGGCCGTCGGTCGCGACGCCCGCAGTCGCGGCAACCGCCGCTGGTACACCACCGGCCCACTGGGGCTTATCACTCGCCCTTTCTGTCGATAAGTCGATAACAGCGCCGCTCCCCGGCACCAGCCGAGGCCGGGGGGTCGCTCTTCCCGTTAAACAATAAGAGGAACCACCATGCGACATCGTACGATGATGGCCACCGCCGCCTTTGCCACCCTGATCGCCACCAGCACCTTCGCCGCCGACCTGCCGGGCAAAGGGATTACCGTGAAGCCTGCCCAGAGCACTATTTCGGAAGAGACCTTCCAGACCCTGCTGGTCAGTCGCGCGCTGGAGAAGCTTGGCTACACCGTCGAGAAACCGAGCGAAGTGGACTATAACGTTGCCTATACCTCGATTGCCGCCGGGGATACCACCTTTATCGCCACCAACTGGCAGCCGCTGCACGATGACATGTACGCCGCGGCGGGCGGTGATAACAAATTCTATCGTAAAGGGGTGTATGTCTCAGGTGCCGCCCAGGGCTATCTGATCGATAAAAAAACCGCCGAGCAGTACCACATCACCTCCATCGATCAGCTTAAAGATCCGCAGATCGCCAAACTGTTTGATACCAATAACGACGGTAAAGCGGATCTCACCGGCTGTACGCCAGGCTGGGGCTGCGAAGCGGTGATTAACCACCAGATTGACGCCTATGGCCTGAGCAAAACCGTCACCCATAACCAGGGCAACTACGCGGCGATGATGGCTGACACCATCGCCCGCTATAAAGAGGGTAAACCGGTGCTCTACTACACCTGGACGCCGTACTGGGTCAGCGACGTGCTGAAACCTGGCAAAGACGTCGTCTGGCTGCAGGTGCCGTTCTCCTCCCTGCCGGGCGAGCAGAAAAACATCGACACCAAACTGGCCAACGGCGCCAACTATGGCTTCCCGGTGAACACGATGCACATCGTCGCCAACAAAGCCTGGGCCGAGAAAAATCCGGCCGCCGCCACCCTGTTTAGCGTCATGAAGCTGCCGATCGCCGACATCAACGCCGAGAATGCGATGATGCACGAAGGCCATGCTTCCGAAGCCGACATTAACGGTCATGTCGATGGCTGGATCAAAGCCCACCAGCCGCTGTTCGACAGCTGGGTGAAAGCGGCGCTCGCCGCGCAGCAGTAACCCTGCCTCCCGGATAAGGCGCTCCGTCTTATCCGGGCTCCCTTTCCCTCCTTGCTCGCAGTACAGAGTATGGAAAAGCGGATTCCAGGAATTTCCATAGTGTTAAGGCGCGTCGCGCTCTGTTAAGGTGGACCCATCGGTCAATTTGTCACCTTCACATGGATCCAGCGATAAGTTATTCATATGGAAAACCCCGCGCCCTTAACCTGTGCCTTACCTGAACGTGTCGCCACCGTCGGCGAAGGCATCAAAGACAGTCTCCCCATCGTTATCAGCTACCTGCCGGTGGCTTTCGCCTTCGGACTGAACGCCACCCGGCTGGGATTCACCCCGCTGGAAAGCGTGTTTTTCTCCTGCATTATTTACGCCGGCGCCAGCCAGTTTGTGATCACCGCCATGCTGGCCGCCGGCAGTTCGCTGTGGGTCGCCGCCCTGACGGTGATGGCGATGGATGTCCGCCACGTGCTGTATGGTCCCTCATTGCGCAGCCGCATTCGCTCAGCGCTGGATAAAAAGAAAACCGCCCTCTGGGCCTTCGGCCTGACCGATGAGGTTTTCGCCGCGGCCACCGCCAGGCTGGTTCGCGATAACCGCCGCTGGAGCGAAAACTGGATGCTCGGTCTCGCTTTTACTTCCTGGGCATCGTGGGTATGCGGCACGCTGGCCGGCGCCTGGTCCGGCAACGGCCTGCTGGTGGATTATCCCGCGGTGGAGGCCGCGCTCGGCTTTATGCTGCCGGCGCTGTTTATGAGCTTCCTGCTGGCCTCATTCCAGCGCCAGCAGTCACTCTGCGTCACGGCAGCCCTGGCAGGCGCGCTGGGTGGCATTTTGTTATTTTCCATTCCGGCGGCCATCCTCGCCGGGATTGTCTGCGGGTGTCTGACGGCGCTGGTCCAGGCCATGCTTAAGGGGATGCCGGATGAACAGTGAAGTCCTTCTGCTCGGGGTGATAGTCGGCAGCGTGAATTATCTGTTTCGCTATCTTCCCCTGCGCCTGCGCGCCGGCCATGCCCGGCCTGCCCGCCGTGGCCCGGTCAGCGTGCTGCTGGATACCATCGGCATCGCCTCGATTTGCGCGCTGCTGGTGGTCTCCAGCGTGCCGGAGATCCTCGCCGATGCCCATCGCCTGGCGCCGACGCTGATCGGCTTCCTGGTGCTAGGGGCCGCCTTCTGGAAAACCCGCAGCATTATTGTCCCGACGCTGCTGTCGGCGTTGGCCTACGGTCTGGCATGGAAAATCACCAGCGGACTCTAAGCTTTACGTATCAATTTTAGTCAATAATTCATTTGATTTATTTGTCACAATAGTTATTATATCGGCTGTAATTAATGAGGTCATACCCAAATGGATAGTTCGTTTACTCCCATTGAGCAAATGCTCAAATTCCGCGCCAGCCGCCATGAAGATTTCCCGTTCCAGGAGATCCTGTTAACTCGTCTTTGCATGCATATGCAAGGTAAGCTGCTGGAAAATCGCAATAAAATGCTCAAAGCGCAGGGAATTAACGAGACATTATTTATGGCGCTGATTACGCTGGAGTCACAGGAAAACCACAGCATCCAGCCGTCCGAGCTGAGTTGCGCGCTGGGCTCGTCGCGTACCAACGCCACCCGTATCGCTGATGAACTGGAAAAACGCGGCTGGATTGAACGTCGCGAGAGCGATAACGATCGCCGCTGTCTGCATCTGCAACTGACCGAAAAGGGCCATCAGTTTTTGCGTGAAGTCCTGCCACCGCAGCATAACTGCCTGCATCAGCTGTGGTCTTCACTCAGCACCAGCGAAAAAGATCAGCTCGAACATATCACCCGCAAACTCCTGAGCCGCCTTGACCAGATGGAAGAAGAAGGCGTGCTGGCGGACTCTCTACGCTAAGGGCGGCGTCGCTCAGCCCATTTTTACGTTGCAAGGAAAACAGCCAGGCCAGCAGATCTCTGCTGGCCTTTCTGATAAACAGGTCGGCTCAGCCGATGTGAAATAATAAGATCGTGGAGAATAACATGAGCGCAAATGCGGAGAGCCAAACCCCGCAGCAACCAGGCAGCAAAAAAGGAAAGCGCAAAGGCGCACTCCTGTTGCTGACATTGCTCTTTATTATTATTGCCGTGGCATATGGGATTTACTGGTTTCTGGTACTGCGTCATTACGAAGAGACCGACGATGCCTACGTGGCAGGGAACCAGGTACAAATTATGGCCCAGGTCTCAGGCAGCGTGACCAAAGTCTGGGCTGACAACACGGACTACGTGCAGAAAGGCGATCCGCTGGTGACGCTCGATCAGACCGATGCCCAGCAGGCGTTTGAGAAAGCCAAAACGCAGCTGGCCGCCAGCGTGCGTCAAACCCGTCAGCAGATGATCAACAGCAAGCAGTTGCAGGCGAATATTGACGTCAAAAAGACCGCCCTCGCCCAGGCGCAGGCTGACCTGAATCGCCGCATCCCGCTGGGCGCCGCGAACCTGATCGGCCGCGAAGAGTTGCAGCACGCCCGCGATACCGTCGCCAGCGCGCAGGCCGAACTCGACGTGGCAATCCAGCAATACAACGCCAACCAGGCGATCGTGCTGGGCACCAAACTGGAACAGCAGCCGGCGGTGCTGCAGGCGGCCACCGAAGTACGTAACGCCTGGCTGGCCCTGCAGCGTACGCAAATCGTCAGCCCGATTAGCGGCTACGTTTCCCGTCGCTCGGTACAGCCTGGGGCGCAGATCGGCACCACCACGCCGCTGATGGCGGTGGTCCCGGCGACCAACCTGTGGATCGACGCCAACTTTAAAGAGACCCAGCTGGCGCACATGCGCATCGGCCAGCCGGCCACCGTGATCAGCGACATCTATGGCGATGACGTGAAATACACCGGCAAAGTGGTCGGCCTCGATATGGGCACCGGCAGCGCCTTCTCCCTGCTGCCGGCGCAGAACGCCACCGGTAACTGGATCAAAGTGGTACAGCGCCTGCCGGTCCGTATTGAGCTGGATGAAAAACAGCTGGCGGAACACCCGCTGCGCATCGGCCTCTCCACGCTGGTGGAGGTCAACACCACCGATCGCGATGGCGAAATGCTGGCCAGCCAGGTGCGAAGCTCCCCGGTTTACGAGAGCAATGCCCGCGAAATCGCGCTTGAGCCGGTTAATAAACTGATCGACGAGATCATTCAGGCCAACGCCGGATAATTCGGGGTGAGCGTAATGCAACAGCAAAAACCGCTCGAAGGCGCGCAACTGGTTATTATGACCATTGCGCTGTCGCTGGCGACGTTCATGCAGGTGCTGGACTCCACGATCGCCAACGTGGCGATCCCAACCATTGCCGGTAACCTTGGCTCGTCGCTGAGCCAGGGGACGTGGGTCATCACCTCGTTCGGGGTGGCCAACGCCATCTCCATCCCCATTACCGGCTGGCTGGCGAAGCGCGTCGGCGAGGTGAAGCTTTTCGTCTGGTCGACGGTGGCATTCGCTATCGCCTCCTGGGCCTGTGGGGTGTCGAACAGCCTGACGATGCTGATTTTCTTCCGCGTCATTCAGGGGATCGTCGCCGGTCCGCTGATCCCGCTGTCGCAGAGCCTGTTGCTCAGCAACTACCCACCGGCGAAGCGGTCGATTGCGCTGGCCCTGTGGTCAATGACCGTGATCGTCGCGCCGATCTGTGGCCCGATTCTCGGCGGCTATATCAGCGATAACTACCACTGGGGCTGGATCTTCTTCATCAACGTGCCGATTGGTATCGCAGTGGTGATCATGACGCTGCAAACCCTGCGCGGGCGCGAAACCCGTACCGAACAGCGACGTATCGACGGCGTCGGGCTGGCGTTGCTGATTATCGGTATCGGTAGCCTGCAGGTGATGCTCGACCGCGGTAAAGAGCTCGACTGGTTCGCTTCCAACGAGATTATCATCCTGACCATCGTGGCGGTGGTGGCGATAAGCTTCCTGATTGTCTGGGAGCTGACTGACGATAACCCGATAGTCGACCTGTCGCTGTTTAAGTCGCGCAACTTCACCATCGGCTGTTTGTGTATCAGCCTGGCCTATATGCTCTACTTCGGCGCCATCGTGCTGCTGCCGCAGCTGTTGCAGGAGGTCTACGGCTACACCGCTACCTGGGCCGGTTTGGCGTCGGCGCCGGTGGGGGTGATCCCGGTCATTCTGTCGCCGATTATTGGCCGCTTTGCCCATAAGCTCGATATGCGTCGGCTGGTCACCTTCAGCTTTATTATGTATGCCGTCTGCTTCTACTGGCGTGCGTGGACCTTTGAACCGGGTATGGACTTTGGTGCATCGGCGTGGCCGCAGTTTATCCAGGGCTTCGCGGTGGCTTGTTTCTTCATGCCATTGACCACCATCACCCTCTCCGGCCTGCCGCCGGAGCGGCTGGCGGCGGCGTCGAGCTTGTCAAACTTTACCCGAACTCTGGCCGGCTCCATCGGGACCTCGATCACCACCACCATGTGGACCAACCGTGAGGCGCTGCACCATGCGCAGCTCACCGAGTCGGTGACGCCGTTCAACCCCAACGCCCAGCAGATGTACGATCAGCTGCAGGGCATGGGAATGACCCAGCAGCAGGCTTCCGGCTGGATAGCGCAGCAGATAACCAACCAGGGGTTGATTATCTCCGCCAACGAAATCTTCTGGGTTTCGGCGGGGATCTTTATTCTTCTGCTCAGCCTGGTGTGGTTCGCCAGGCCGCCATTCAGTGCCGGCGGCGGCGGCGGGGGCGCACACTAAGCATCAGACTAAGGGACCTGCGGGTCCCTTTTTTATGGCGTCAGATTGTCCAATTCTCGCTAGTTTCTGTCTCGTTTGCGAAAGCTCGCCACCCGGTGCTCGGGCAGGATAAAGGCTGACCATTAAGGAGAACACTATGCTGAGCCATCCTGCTGAAAAGTACCGTCCCTATCCGCCGATTGCCCTGCCCGACCGCCGCTGGCCCGACCGGCAAATCAGCCACGCCCCGCGCTGGCTGTCGACCGACCTGCGCGACGGCAACCAGGCGCTGGCGGAGCCCATGGACAGCGCCCGCAAACTGCAGTTCTGGGATCTGCTGCTGGAGTGCGGTTTTAAAGAGATTGAGGTCGCCTTCCCTTCCGCTTCGCAAACCGATTTCAACTTCGTCCGCCAGCTGATCGACGAGCAGCGCATCCCGGAAGATGTCACCATCCAGGTGCTGACCCAGGCGCGGGATCCGCTGATCCTGCGCACCTTTGAGGCACTGCGCGGCGCCCGCCAGGCCACCGTCCACCTCTACAATGCCACCGCGCCGCTGTTTCGCGAGCTGGTCTTCGGGATGGATAAAGCCGAAGTGATCGCCCTGGCGACCCGCGCCACCCGACTTATCCGCCAGCAGTGCGAACAACAGCCGGAGACCCGCTGGCAATACGAATACTCACCAGAGACCTTCTGCTTTACCGAACCCGAGTTTGCCCTTGAGATTTGCGAGGCGGTGGCGGACGTCTGGCAGCCCTGCGCCGAACGGCCGATGATCGTCAATCTGCCGGCGACGGTGGAAGTGAACACCCCCAACGTCTATGCCGATCAGATCGAGTATTTTTGCCGCCACTTCTCCCGCCGCGGCGAGGTCTGCATCAGCGTGCACCCGCACAACGACCGCGGGACCGGTGTCGCCAGCGCCGAGCTGGCGGTGATGGCCGGCGCCGATCGGGTGGAAGGCTGCCTGTTTGGCAATGGCGAACGCACCGGCAACGTCTGCCTGGTGACGCTGGCCATGAATCTCTACAGCCAGGGCATCGACCCTGAGCTTCGCTTCGAGCAGATGAACCGGGTGGTGGAGGTGGTGGAAAACTGCAACCAGATCCCCGTTCACCCACGCCACCCGTGGGCGGGAAGTCTGGCTTATACCGCCTTCTCCGGCTCCCATCAGGATGCCATCAAAAAAGGGTTTGATGCCCGTCAGCCAGGCGATCCGTGGCAGATGCCCTACCTGCCCATTGATCCACAGGATATTGGCTGTAGCTATGAGGCGGTGATCCGCGTCAACAGCCAGTCGGGAAAAAGCGGCAGCGCCTGGCTTATCGAACAAAACCATGGTCTCAAGCTGCCCCGCGGGCTGCAGCAGGACTTCAGTCAGCATGTACAGCAGGTGACCGATAGCGACGGCAAAGAGATGACCCACCACGCGCTGTGGCAGCTGTTCCGCACGCGCTACGGCCTGCTGGCGCAGCCTGCGCTGACGCTGCTTGATTATCAGAGCGCCAGCCAACAGGATGGCCAGCTTTCGCTGCAGGCGACGCTGCGACACCACGGCGAAACCCGACGCCTGCAGGGCCAGGGCAACGGCCTGCTGTCGGCCGCCGCCAGCGGCCTCAGCGCGCTGCTCAGACAACCGTTTATGATCAAGGACTACCATGAGCATACCCTTGGCGCGCGCAGCGACAGTCGGTCGGTCGCCTATATCCGCTGCGTTTTTCCACAAGGTGAAAGCTACTGGGGAGTGGGTATTGATAATGACGTGGCGCGCGCTTCGCTGCAGGCATTGTGCAATGCGATCAGCGTCGCCGATCAGGTCGAAGGGCGAAAATAGTCGCTGGGGGCGACGCCCATCACCCGACGAAACATGGCGCTGAAGGCGCTGTGGCTGTCGTAGCCCAGCTCCAGCGCCACCCGCAGCACGGAGTGACCCTGCGCCAGGCGAATCAGCGCTTCCATTAGCTTCGCCCGGCGCACCCACTCGCTCCACGTCAGGCTAGTCTGCTGCTGAAAATGGCGGTTAAGGGTTCGCTCACTCATGCTGCACACCTTTGCCGCCTGGCCGCTGCTCCAGGCTTCGCCCGGCGCCTCGCGTACCTGCTGGCACAGCCGACGCAGCGTGTCACTTTGCGGTTCCGGCAGGCCAAACGGCAGGATCGCCATCCCGCGGATCTCATCGAGGATCAGCTCATAAATCCGTTCGTCACGGCTGGCGGGGGCATAGCACTCGGCCAGTCCCAGGGATGAGACGATCAGTTCCCGCAGCAGCGGCGTGATCTGTACGATCTGGCAACCCGCCGGGAGATCGGCGCGCGCCAGCGGATCGATAAACAGGGTGCGCGCCGCCACGTTGCCGGTCATACGCAGCGCGTGCGGCGTTCCCGCCGGCAGCCAGACGCCGCGCCCGGGAGGCACCACCCAGTAACCTGCCGGTGTCGCGACCCGCACCACGCCGCTTAAAATATGCAGCAGCTGGGCGCAGTCATGCTGATGCCAGTCTTCCTGGTCACCGTGGGCATAATCATGGGCAAAAGGCACCAGCGGGCGGTGCTGAAAGGAGAAAGTCGTGGTGGTCGTCATGGCGGCGTCAGGAGAGCGGCCCGGCGACAGGCGTCGGGCCGTGGCGGAAGCACTAGATGTGCAGTTCCTGCAGTTTTTCTTTCGGCAGCGCCAGTTCGTCGTTGCTGTTGATGCGTACATCGCGCTCAATGATATGACGAGCGATGTCCTGGGCCTCTTCCAGAGAGTGCATGGTATAGGTTCCGCACTGGTAGACGTTGAGCTCCGGGATCTGGTTCTGGTCTTTCACCTTCAGCACATCGGCCATCGCCGCTTTCCAGGCGTCAGCGACGCGCTGCTCGTCCGGCGTACCAATCAGGCTCATGTAGAACCCGGTGCGGCAGCCCATTGGCGAAATGTCGATAATTTCCACGCCATTCCCGTTCAGGTGATCGCGCATAAAGCCCGCGAACAGGTGCTCCAGGGTGTGGATACCGCGTTCCGGCATCACTTCCTGGTTCGGCACGCAGAAGCGCAGATCGAAAACGGTGATTTCATCGCCATGCGGCGTGTTCATTTTCTTCGCGACACGCACCGCTGGGGCTTCCATTCGGGTATGGTCGACTGTGAAACTATCTAACAACGGCATTCGTCACCTCCGGGAGTGATTTTTTTTAAAATAAAATGAACTCTTTGTTCAGCCGCGAGTCTCAATATATGAAAGACGCGCATTTATTATCATCATCATCCCTGAATCAGAGATGAAAGTTTGGCCACATTGATGTGGCCTTTTTCTTTTGTATCGTCAGCGGCTACGCGTGTCGTGCCAGCAGCGCTTCGAACGGCTCACTGTCTTCCGCTTCCACTTTCTTCTGCCGCGCCACCGATGCCTCGCGCTCGGCGATGAAATCGGCTTCGCTCAGGATCTCCAGCGGCTCTTCCCGCAGCTGCGTCCGATAGCGATCCGCCAATGCACGGCCAGTGCCGCCAATCCCTTCTTCAATCATAGAACGCAGAATGCGGGCTGAGAAGGTTAATTCCGGATCGTCAAAGCAGGCCAGCAGCTCGTCGCAGACCTGCTGATATGCCTGGCCACCGTGGATACTGTCAAGGGTCTGCGCCACGCGGCGTAAATCGCGGAACAGATCTTTGCCCACCTGAGCCAGCGGGAACTGCGCGCTTTCGCAGCCAATCCCCAGCGTTAAGCCCGGCTTACGCCCTTCCAGAATCACCCGATTCCAGTTGGTGCGAGTGCACAGCAGCTCATCGCTGCTCATCTCCGGCGCGTCGGCCAGCGCGCACCAGACCATAAACAGATCGAGGAAACGCACCTGCTGGGCGTCAACGCCGATCGGCGAGAACGGGTTGATATCCAGCGAACGCACTTCAATGTACTCAATGCCACCGCGGAGCAGCGCATCGGACGGGGTTTCGCCCCGACGGGTCACGCGTTTCGGACGGATCGGCGCATAGAGTTCGTTTTCAATCTGCAGGATATTGCTGTTGATCTGCAGATACTTGCCGTCTTTCTGCAGCCCGATTTTAGCGTACTCTTCCGACGGCGTTTTAATCGCCCGCTTCAATCCTGCCACATACTCATGCAGATCGTTAAACGTAATTCCGAGATTGCTTTGCGACTTATTGGTATAACCGAGGTCGCTGAGGCGCAGCGAGGTGGCGTACGGCAGGTAGTACATACCGTTACCCGCTTCCTCAAAAGGCAGCGTCGTCGGTTTCCCTTGCAGGAACGAGGAGCAAATCGCCGGCGAAGCGCCGAACAGATAAGGGATCACCCAGCCAAAACGATAGTAGTTACGAATCGAGCGGAAATAGCCCGCCGAGATAGCTTCTTTACCGCTTTCGACGTCTTCCACGCCACACTTCGCCTGCCAGAACGCCATCGGCAGCGAGAAATTATAGTGCACGCCGGAGATAGTCTGCATCAACGCGCCATAGCGGTTCTTCAGCCCCTCGCGATACAGCGTTTTCAGACGCCCCACGTTTGAGGTGCCGTACTGCGCCAGCTCAATATCCTGACCGGGAGCGATATAGCATGGCATACTCAGCGGCCACATTCGCTCGTCGCCCAGCTGACGCGCGGTATAGCGATGGACATCGCGCATAAAGGTCAGCATATGCTCAATATCGCCATCCACCGGCGTAATGAACTCGAGTAAAGCTTCGGCAAAATCGGTGGTAATCCATTTATGCGTCAGCGCTGAGCCTAACGCCAGAGGGTGACCGGTCGTTGCAAGGGTGCCGTCTGCGTTCACGCGCAGCGTTTCCCGCTCCAGACCACGTTGAATACCCTGCAGAGCCTGCGGATGTTTTTCCAGCCAGGCCAGCGCCTGTGATACGTCCGGGATCAATTTGACCTCCCGCCTGTCGAAATCGTTTGAATAAGCATAATTGTAATGGATGAACTATCAGTCCAATTAGTGCCACCACGTCATGCCCTGAAGCGTCGCTGCTGCAATAACGATATAGCGCAGCGCCTTACCAAGGCATAAGAAAAAGAGTACCGGTCCCCAGGAAATGCGCATCCATCCCGCCAGCAAACACAGTAAATCGCCGACAACCGGCGCCCAGCTCAGTAAGAGCGTGACCGCGCCGTAGCGCTTAAGCCAGCCGGCCGCCCGCTCCTGCCAGCGCGAGGTTTTGCGCAGCGGAAACAAGCGCCCCAGAATAACGTTAGTTACCCCTCCAAGGCTATTGCCGATTGTTGCTATTAATACTAACCACCATGGATGACTGACCCCTGCAAGTAGCATAGCCACCAGCACAACCTCCGAATTACCGGGAAGCAGCGTGGCGCTTAAAAAGCTACTGGCAAACAGCGAGGTGAGTGACAGCGCGTCGCTCACAGCAAACGCACGTCAACAGCGTCCATGCCTGCACGCTTCGCCGCCTGCAGACCAAAGTCGGCATCTTCGAAGACCACGCATTTTTCGGGCGCAACGCCCATGCGCTCGGCGCACAGCAGGAAGGTATCGGGCGCGGGTTTATGGTTGACTACATGATCGGCCGCCACCACCGCAGAGAAGTAATGACGCAGGCCCAGGTGCGCCAGTAGCGCCTCGGCGACGGCGCTTTCGCTGCCGGTACCTACCGACATCGGGCGACGACCATGCCACGCCTTGACCACCTCAATTAGCGGCAACGGGCGTACGCTGTCCAGCAGCATCGCCTTAACCGCCTGGGTTTTTTCCTGCGCCAGGCGATGTGGATCGAGATCCGCCTGGTTGAGTTCAATAATCGCCTGGGCAATCCGCCAGGTTGGTGAGCCATTGAGCGCGACCATCGCCTGTTCGTCGAAACGCATACCGTAGCGGCCCAACACCTCGTTCCATGCCTGCCGATGGGTCGGCTCGGTATCGAGAATGGTGCCATCCATATCAAAGATCAGTCCTGCGTAACCTTCGTACATTGTCTTCTCACCAACCGGTTAATGAATAGTTACTCTATCGCAAAAGCCGGTCGTTGTCGCGGCCAGCGGCTTAAACGACAAAGGCGCCCTCAGGCGCCTTCAGGCATAAAACCAGATAGCCGGTCTTATTTAATACGCAGATCGTTCTCGACCATACGCACGCCCTGCACCCGACGGGTGACTTCCACCGCACGTTTAGCGCTTTCCGCAGAGGAGACAAACCCGCTCAACTGCACGCGGCCTTTAAAGGTCTGGACGCTGATTTCTGAGGACTTGATATCTTTATCGTTAAAGAGCGCCGTTTTCACCTTAGTGGTCACCACGGTATCGTCAATGTAACCGCCGGTGCTTTCTTTGGTGGACGAACCGGCACAGCCAGTAAGGGCCGTCGCCACCAGCAGCGTCGCGCAAAAAGCAGGTATTGCTTTGAACCATTTCATGGATTTCTCTCCTTGCATTTAACTCAGCCTGATAACGCTGATATACAAGGATAAATTATAGTGGAAAGCGCGGCTTGCCAATAAAAAAAGTCAGTATGAAACCGGTGATGGAAAACGAGGTTATCGGGATGGTGAGGAGAGAGTAAAGAGTGAAGATGGTGCATCCGGGAGGATGACTCGGCTAAGCCTCGCCCTTCGGGCCGTTGCTTACGCAACGTTATCCTCCCTGGTGCTGGCGCTAATTTCGCAGACCATACAACAACGTCGTCGCTGTTACTAAGGAGAATATGGTGCATCCGGGAGGATTCGAACCTCCGACCGCTCGGTTCGTAGCCGAGTACTCTATCCAGCTGAGCTACGGATGCATCGGGAAAGCTATTGTACTGCGGGGTTACTCTCCTGGCACTTACGATGGTTTCGCAAACCAGATAACAACAATGTTGCTGTTACTAAGGAGAATATGGTGCATCCGGGAGGATTCGAACCTCCGACCGCTCGGTTCGTAGCCGAGTACTCTATCCAGCTGAGCTACGGATGCATCGGAATAACTAGTTTACTACAGAATTCATCTGAATAATCAGAATCGGGCAAGAATGGTGCATCCGGGAGGATTCGAACCTCCGACCGCTCGGTTCGTAGCCGAGTACTCTATCCAGCTGAGCTACGGATGCATCGGGAAACTTGCTTTACTACGCGTCAGTGTCACAACTAACACCTGCCACACTGAGTATGATGGCCTAATCGGTAGAGTGACTCGATTATGCCTCGCACTGCGGGCCGCTGCTTTCACAGCGTTCTTCT
>NZ_PJDK01000089.1:0-19242 GCF_002837615.1 Klebsiella sp. X1-16S-Nf21 | reverse complement strand
CGCTGCTGGCAGCTGCGCACAATGCGCCGGGCCAGGGTCGTCGGCTGCGACTCCGGGACAAAGGTGCGGTGCAGGGTCAGACGGCGATAGCCGAGGCTATCCGCCACGGCGGCAAAATCCTGCGCCAGCTGGGGAAAGAAGAACGAGTCATTGCTGCTGAGAAAGACCTCAACCTGCCAGGGAAAGCGGTGCTCCTCCGGCAGGATCCGCTTCAGCCCCGCCTCGCGCGCCGCCTGCAGCACTTTGCGGGTGGTCTGCGGCGATACGCCGCCGCGTTCGTTCAGCACCCGGTCAACGGTGGCCACGCCGACGCCAATCTGTCTGGCCAGCATCGCCAGTGAAATGTTTTTCATCGCCCCTCTCTTCATGATGGAAATCCATCAAAACGGCAGTGTCAGTGAGTTTAGCAAACCGATTATGGTGGCAACGTCCCCTCGCCATTCTGGAGAAAAAAATGATCTGCAAACGTTTTGCCCTGGTAGGCAGTGGTTTTATCGGTCAGGTTCATGCCGCCAGTCTTGCCCGTCATGAAGGAAGTGCGCTGACGATGGTGGCCGATGCCGCCCCGGAGCGCGCCCAGGCGCTGGCCGCCCGCTATGGCGCCCGGGCGGTGACAATGAGCGAGGCGATCCATAGCGACGCCATCGACGCGGTGCTGATCGCCAGTTCAACCCCGTCGCATGCCGAACTGCTGGAAGCCGCCGCCCGGGCGGGCAAGGCGGTCTATTGCGAAAAACCGATCGACCTCTCCCTGGCGCGCGCCCGTGAGGTGGTGGAGCGGGTGCTCCCCCTGAACGTGCCGGTGACTGTCGGCTTTAACCGGCGCTTCGACAGCAGCCATCAGCAGCTCCGCCGCCAGCTGGAGCAAGGGCTGATCGGCCGGGTCGAGCTGGTGCAGATGGTCTGCCGCGCCTCCACCATGCCGCCGCTCGACTATCTGCGCAGCTCCGGCGGCCAGATGCGCGATCAGGCGATCCACTTCTTCGATCTCCTGCGCTTTCTCACTGGCGATGAAGTGCGTACCGTGGCGGCGATGGGCGCGGCGCTGGCCCTGCCGGACATTGCCGAATTTGGCGATGTCGACACCTCCATCCTGATGATGCAGATGCGCGGCGGCGCGCTGGCGCAGCTGGACAACACCCGCCGCACCGGCCACGGGTATGATGAACGGATCACGCTGCTGGGCGCCGAAGGCGCGCTGGAGTCCGGTAGCCAGTCGCCGGCGGGCCCTACCCTGTGGCGCGGCAATCAGCGCATTGAGCCGGGCCTGTGGCCGGACTGGTTCAGCCGGGTACAGGGATCTTATTACCAGCATCTTGACGCCTTTATTCGCGCCCTGAATGGTGAAACCGTGGCCGATCTGCCCGGCCTGCTGGACGGCCTGCAGGCGCAGGCCATTGCCGAAGCGGCGGTTCAGTCCCTGCAGCATGGCCAGTTTGTCGCCGTCGACGACTGTCGCTGAGTGGTTGCGTGGCAACCGCCATCAGGCGCTGTACCAGCCTTTATGCCGGGCGGCGGCGATGCCTTGCCCGGCCTACATAACACAGGCATTAATCTAATTTAATATCAAACGGTTGCAGTAAAATCGTAGGCCCGTGCAAGCGCAGAGCCGCCGGGCAACAGACATCCGGCATCGTACGCGTCCTGGTGCCGGGCAATGGCAGACACGCTCGCGCTATCTGCAAACCAATGCCCGGCCGGCTCCTTAGCGTTCTTCGTTAAACACCGCGCCCACCTGGCGCCGCACTTCATCCATCACCTGCAGATTCTGCAGCACCCGACTGAGCGGCCGCAGCGGCGAGTCCCGCAGCTCCTGCCCGATGCACCAGGCAAAATGCTCCGCCTGCCAGAACAGCTGGTCGTAGCGATTGCGCGGCTCTTCCCAGCGCAGCACCTGCCCGCCCTGGCTGGCGGCGAGCGTAAAGCCGCCGGGGGCGTAAAACTGACCGTCGATCGTCAGGGTCGCCTGGCGTCCGGCCACCACCGCCCCGCCCGGCGTGTTGCTGAACAACGTCGTGTTTAACAACCCCTGCATCCCGTTCTGCCAGCTAAACAGCATCGACGTCTGACCGTTAAGCCCCTCCGCCGTGGCGCTGCCGCGGGCGACAATCTCCTGCGGCATGCCGCCCACCATCAGCGCAAACGAGGTCAAATAGCTGCCGAGGTCCATCATCGGCCCGCCGGCAAGGTCGGCATTGAAGATGCGGTGGTCGGGGGTGAAATACTCGCCGTGATCGGCCAGCAGGGTATGCAGGTCGCCGAGCGCCCCATCCTCCAGCAGCTGGCGGATCACATCATATTTCGGCGCGTAATCGCACCACATTGCCTCCAGCGCCAGCTTCCCCTGGCGGGCGGCTTCGGCCTGCAGCTCACGCCCTTCGCCGAGGTTGAGCGCGAAGGGCTTCTCAATCAGCACGTGTTTACCTGCCTTCAGCGCCTGCATGCCGTCGGGAAAGTGATGGTTGTGCGGCGTCGCAATGTACACCGCATCAATATCCGGGCGTGCCAGCATCTCCTCCACCTGGCCGTAAGCCTGGGGGATCCCCCATTCCGCGGCCACCCGCTCGGCCTTCGCCTGGCTGCGGGAGGCCACCGCCACCACCTGCTGTCGGCTGTAGGTTTTCAATGCATGAACAAAGCGCTCGGCGATCCAGCCGGGACCGATAATGCCCCAGCGCAGGGAGGGAATGCTCTGCGCCGCCGGGCGGCGCGGGGTCGGTAAGTGTGAGGGAAACATAGCGGCTCCTTAGTCTTTAACCACGTTCACCCAGCGGCGGCTGACCATCGAGGCTTCAATCGCCGACAGCACGCGCTGATTCTGCAAACCAAATTCAAAGTTGGGATAGCAGTCGTCGTCCCCGCAAATCCCCTGCACCAGGTCATGCACTTCGATCACCTTGACGTCAAAATAGCCCAGCCCGCCGCCGCCAAAATCGAAGCCGAAGAAGCCGGCATAGGCCGGGATCTGGCTCCCGGCATACAGCGTCTTAAAGCCGCGGTCGTGTTTGTCATCGTTGAAGCGATACACCTGCAGCTCGTTAAAGCGCTCCCCGTCCATATACAGCGTGCCTTCGGTGCCGGAGACCTCCCAGAACACGCCGAAGATCCGCCCGGCGGCGATGCGCGAGGCCTCAATCACTCCCGCCGCGCCGCTGTCGAAATTGACCAGGCACTGAACCTGATCGTCATTTTCTACTTCCCGCCACTCGGCATCGGCCGCGACCCGGCTGGCATACCCGGCATCGCTCTGCGGCACCGGACGCTGGCGCAGGCAGGTTTGCGCGCTGGCGGTCACTTCGCGGATCCCGCCCAGCAAAAACTGGGCGACCGACAGGGTATGGGCGCCAAGGTCGCCAAGCGCCCCGCTGCCGCCGAGGGTTTTCGAGCAGCGCCAGGACCAGGGCAGGTTAGGGTCGTTATAAAACCCCTGATCAAAGGTGCCGCGAAAGCGCACCGGTTCGCCAATATCGCCCCGGGCGATAATCTGCTTTGCCAGCAGTGCCGCCGGCGTTTTGATGTTGTTAAAGGCCACCATGGTCTTCACCCCCGCGCGCCGTGCCGCCTGCGCCATCTCCTGCGCCTGCTGCTCGTTGACCGCCAGCGGCTTCTCGCAATAGACATGTTTACCCGCCGCGATCGCCGCCATCGCCATTGTGTAGTGCAGATGGTTCGGCGAGGTGATATCCACCACATCAACCTGCGGATCGTTTACCAGCTCGCGCCAGTCGCCGTAGGCCTTTTCCGCCCCCAGTTTCGCCGCATGGCGTTCAGCCAGCGCCTGATCCTGATCCGCCAGCGCATAGAGATGCGGGCGCTTCGGCAGATCGGGATAGAACATGGCCGCGCGACGGTACGCGTCAGCGTGTGCCTGACCCATAAAACCCGAGCCGATAAGACCGATATTTAACCGCGCGCTCATGCTGCGTGCTCCTCTGACGGTGAAGGGGAAGATAAATGGTGTGCCAGCCAGGCATAGGCGCGGCGGGCGGTGGCCAGCGGCGGCGCCATCGCCGGGTCCTGCTCGGCTTCGATAATCAGCCAGCCGCGGTAGTCACTGCGCCGGACGAAGTCGAGGATCGGCGCATAGTCGATGCAGCCGTCGCCGGGGATGGTAAACAGCCCGGCGCGCACCGCCTCGTTAAAGCTCAGATTTTCACGATACAGACGCCCCAGCACCTGCGGACGGACGTCTTTCAGATGCAGATGGCGGATACGGTGGCCATATTTTTGCAGCACGCGCGGGATCTCGACCCCGGCGACAAAGGCGTGTCCGGTATCAAACGCCAGCCCGACGTTGTCATGGGTATGGGACAGAAACCGCTCCAGCTCGTCATCGTGCTCCACCAGCATCATCAGATGATGGTGATAGGCCAGCTGGAGGCCATAGTCGCGCAGCAGCAGGTCGGCAAAGGTATTTAGCTTGTGGCAATACGCCGCCAGGCTGACACGGCTTAACGGCGGCGAGAGTGAAATAGGCTCATCAAGCGGGGTTTCACCCGGCAGTTGCCCGCACTCGCCGTAAACCATCACCCTCGCGCCGAGCTGCCGGAGGAGCTGCGCGTGCTCCCGCACCGCCTCCAGCTCCGCTTCCACGCTGCGCTCGGCCAGCAAGCCGCTGTACCAGCCGGACGCCAGGCGCAGGTCAGCCGCCGCCAGCAGCGGGCCCAGCGTCTCTGCCTGGCGGGGAAATTTCCGTCCTAACTCAATGCCCTGATAGCCCGCCTCCCGCGCCTCGCGCAGGCAGGTATCCAGGGGGATATCGCCGCCTAAATCCTCCAGCACATCGTTGGTCCAGCACAGGGGGCTCACGCCCCACTGCAGATGCTCTGTCGCCATCTTGTTCTCCTTTTCACCCTGTGGTCTTGTCTGGCGTCACTATAAGCAGGCGACGACCGACGATGAAAACGGAGAAATGATGGAAATCCATCATTGCGCTGGCGATATATCCGCTATTTCAGGTAACCCTGAAAAATAAATGGAAATAATGCTTGCCGCCGGCTTATTTTGCGGCTAAAAATTACTGGCTTAATAACCCGCTTCAGAGGTTATCCCTTTCATTCGAAATATGATGATAGCAATATGAAAAAAACTCAACACCGCACCGGCGCGGGCTTTAGCCGCGCGCCCAGGCCAGGCCTGCTGTTATTTGCGTAAGTGACAAATAGTCACTTTTAAAACATCAATTACTTAACATTCTCTCTGCAATAATATGACATGCAGCGGGAAGGTACAGTGATAAATAAAATCAGGGTAATGATGTTTTACCAATAAATAACCCATCTCCTTCCTGCTAGTTATTTATCAGGAATGGCTGCGGTTATATTTATTCTGACGCCACCGGGAGAATGCACCAATGTGTATCAACCTTTATGACAATGCACGCCGCTATCGCGATGAGAAACAATAAGATGAATAAGACCTGGCTTTTCACCACCCTCACCCTGGCGCTGGTCGCCGCCGCGCCGGCCCACGCCATTAGCGCGAAATACCGGGAACAGCTTGAACGTTCCGGCTGCACGCAGATGACCGACGGGACCACCTGCGATATTCATAAAACCAAAGCCGAGAATGCCGCCGCCGCGCAGCAGGCCAGCAGCGGCTTCGGCCCCTGGGTGGGCACCTGGTATGTTTATACGGAGTATGGCGATAAAATTGATGAGATTACCGTCACCGCTAAAACGGTGAAAACCCATGGTCATCTGGTCGAGGAGGCGAAAGCCAGCCAGGGTAAACTGACTTTCCGGGTGAAAAGCTCAGCCTTTACCCTCAACAACGCCTTTAACGGCAGCTGGACAAACGGCAGCCAGCGCGGCTCCCTGCAAAAAGTGCAGTAATCTCTCCGCCCCTGCCGTCCGGCGGGGGCGGAAAGCCGGGTGCGCTAAGGCTTAAAATCCAGTAGCGGATGGTTAAAGATCTGGTAGACCCCTTCGCTGGCAAAGGGCGGGAAGGTCGTGCGCAGTACCGCATCGGTCACTACCGCGCAGAACGCCGGATCGCCCCCCTCCTGCTGCAGTCCGGTCAGTTTTGCACTGCGGTTAAGCGACAGCCGCACGGAGCATATTTTCCCCTGGTAGCGTGCGCTGTTGGGCAATTGAACCATAACCGCCTCTCTGAGCGTGAAGGCGTAGCGCATCAGTTGATCCTGCGTGGCTTTGCCCGGCGGCAGTGTGTGCGTATCCGGGGCCGCGGCCCGCTGCTGCATCTGGCGGATCAGTTCCTCCTGCGTCGGATGCTTCTCCTTCGCCGCCTGGCAGCCGCTCAGCAGGCTAATAGCCGCCGCGGTCATGAGGGCAATACCAAATTTGCTCATAGCGTCTCCTTGCGAAATGGTCACTATTGTCGCGCGTCTGGCCACGGCAAAACATCCCGATAAATAGCGGTTAGCGGTTCATAAAGCAGGGCAAAAGACAGGATGGGGATAATGCAGGGAGGACCTCCCGGCGCAGGCCGGGAGGGAGTGCAACGGATTACTTCTGCGGACGCATGGCCGGGAAGAGGATCACGTCGCGGATGGTATGGCTGTTGGTAAACAGCATCACCATGCGGTCGATACCGATACCCAGACCCGCGGTCGGCGGTAAACCATACTCCAGGGCGGTGACGTAGTCTTCGTCATAGAACATCGCTTCGTCATCGCCCGCCGCTTTGGCGTTCACCTGATCCTGGAAGCGCTGCGCCTGATCTTCGGCATCGTTCAGCTCACTGAAACCGTTACCGATTTCGCGGCCGCCAATGAAGAATTCAAAGCGGTCAGTGATTTCCGGGTTGACGTCGTTACGGCGCGCCAGCGGGGAAACTTCCGCCGGGTATTCGGTGATGAAGGTTGGCTGAATCAGATGCGCTTCCGCCACTTCGTCAAAGATTTCGGTGACGATACGTCCCAGACCCCAGCTTTTCTCTACCTGAATACCGAGAGATTGCGCCAGCGCTTTCGCCGCGTCGAAGTTATCCAGATCCGCCATGTTGGTTTCCGGACGGTGTTTCTTGATTGCTTCGCGCATGGTCAGTTTTTCAAACGGCTTACCGAAATCAAACACCTGGTCGCCATATGGCACTTCGGTTTTGCCCAGCACCGTCTGCGCCAGGGTGCGGAACAACGACTCGGTCAGTTCGATCAGGTCTTTGTAGTCCGCATACGCCATATACAGTTCCATCATGGTGAACTCTGGGTTATGGCGTACCGAGATCCCTTCATTACGGAAGTTGCGGTTGATTTCAAACACACGTTCAAAACCGCCGACCACCAGACGTTTCAGATACAGTTCCGGCGCGATGCGCAGGTACATATCCAGATCCAGCGCGTTGTGATGGGTGATGAACGGACGGGCGGACGCCCCGCCAGGGATCACCTGCATCATCGGGGTTTCGACTTCCATAAAGCCACGAGCCACCATGAACTGGCGCATGGTCGCGAGGATCTGCGAACGGATACGGAACGTATGACGTGACTCTTCGTTGGCGATCAGATCCAGATAGCGCTGGCGATAGCGGACTTCCTGATCCTGCAGGCCGTGGAATTTATCCGGCAGCGGGCGCAGGGCTTTGGTCAGCAGACGCAGCTCGGTGCAGTGAATAGAGAGTTCGCCGGTTTGCGTTTTGAACAGCTTGCCGCGGGCGGCGATGATATCGCCGAGGTCCCATTTTTTAAACTGTTCGTTGTAGACGCCTTCCGGCAGGTCATCGCGCGCCACGTACAGCTGAATGCGGCCGCCGACGTCCTGAAGAGTGACGAAAGAGGCTTTGCCCATCACGCGGCGGGTCATCATCCGGCCAGCCACCGCAACTTCAACGTTCAGGGAAGCGAGTTCATCGTTATCCTTCGCATCGAATTCAGCATGCAATTGGTCAGAGGTATGATCGCGACGGAAGTCGTTGGGGAAGGCTACGCCCTGCTCACGCAGTGCAGCCAGTTTTTCGCGACGAGTTTTCAGTTCATTATTAAGGTCAATGGCCTCATCGGCACCTTGTGCTTGTTGTTCAGACATATGGATTCCTCATAACCTTGCTTTCAAACTAGCTTCGATAAATTGAACCAGGTCACCCTTCCGCGCGGCCTGTCTCTGGGAAGACACCAGAGCACAATCTTAACGATCCTGGATTCACTCCAAGCTGATCTCACTCAGCTATGGCTTCAGTAACGGTATTTTTTATCGTTGGCCTCCGCGCATGCCAGAATATCCCCCTCCTGTTCACTAAGCTGTGCAAGGAGCGACTTCGCGCTCCGCTGTTGATGTAATGCCCCCGGTCGCGCCGCGCTTACCGGGGCTACGAATCGCGGCCCGGATAAGGCGTTTACGCCACCAGCCGGGACGAGCGTCAGGCGCCGCCGCCGGTAACTTCACCGGCAGCCGCACGGCGTTTGCCCACACTACAGGCCGCGGCAAAGGCGATAACGACCATCACCGCCACGCAGCCGAGGGTCCATTCGCCCATCTGCGAGAAGAAATGTTGATAGGCAGCAATCGCCGTGTCGCTAATTTGCGATTCGGTGGTTTGCTGCGCCACCACGCCCGCCAGCCAGTTGGCGACCGCGCCAGTGGCCAGCATATAGATCCCGGTCAACACCCCGGTGACGCCGGGCATGTTCAGACGGGTGATTTGCGCCATCGCCACCGGGTCGATAAACAGTTCGGCAAAGCCCATCATCGCCAGCCCGGCGACCATCATGCCCATCGAGGCCTGGCCGTCAGCCGCGCCGTGGCGGGCATTGAGCGCCAGCAGCATAAAGCCGCCGCCCATCAGCAGCAGGCCGAAAGCGAATTTCAGCCAGACGCGCAGCACCGAACGCACGCTGCCTTCCGGGCGCATCAGCCACGCCAGCACCACGCCGGCCGCCATCACCGCCACCGCGTTGACCGACTGGAACAGCGCGGTTGGCACGTCCCAGTTCAGCAGGCGACGATTGACGAAGTGGTCGATAAACAGGCTAATCGAGCTCCCGCCCTGCTGCGCCAGCACCCAGAACAGCGTTCCGGCGAGCATCAGCAGGACGATCTGCCACAGCGCGCGACGATGCTCCGGGGCTTTGATCATGATCCGCGCCACCATCTGGGCGGCGAACAGGCAGACGATCGCCAGCAGATAGCCGGACCAGTTGTTTTGCAGCAGCAGCGTGAAGAACACCGGCGCCAGGCACAGCATCACCAGCAGCCAGCCCCAGGTCGGCAGCACAAATTTCACTGCCCGCAGCGCCGGTTTATCGACGCCGCGGGTATGCCGGAAATGGCGGCTGCCGCTTAAGAAAATCATCAGGCCGATAAACATGCCGATCCCCGCCAGCGCAAAGCCGATATGCCAGCCGTACCACTGCGCCGCCAGTCCGCAGGCGATGGGCGCGGCGATCGACCCGACGTTGCCGGCGGCGTACAGCAGCGAGAAACCGCCGTCGCGACGCGGGTCGTCGTGAGCGTACAGTTCGCCGAGCAGGCAGCTGATATTGGATTTGAACAGGCCGTAGCCGCAGATGATGATCGCCAGCGCGACGTACAGACTCCATGCGGAGGTCGACTCGACGCCCAGCACCACGTGGCCGAGGGTCATTAACAGCGCCCCGGCAATCACCGCCGTGCGGTTGCCGAGCAGGCGGTCGGCAAGCCAGCCGCCGAGAATAGGGGTAACGTAAACTAAAGATGCGTAGGCGCTGAACAGACTGATGGCATGGCTGTCGTCAAAGCCAAGCTGGTGGGTGAGATAAAGGATGAGTAAGGCACGCATGCCGTAAAAGCTGAAGTACTCCCAGATCTGGATCGCAACGATGTAGTAAATCGCGCGCGGCTGTGAGGGTGTTTTCATAGGTTCTCCTTGCAGCGTGAAAAAAGGGAAGTGGCAAGCCACTTCCCTGGTGTGCGTCTATTACTTGTTGTTTTCTTCTTTCAGCACTTTAACGGTGTAACGACCATCCGCCTGACGATAGGCGCCGTGGATATCGGTTTCGAAGCCCGGGTAGTGGGCGCCGATTTCGCACAGCATCTGCAGGAACTCCAGCACCGGGCGGCTTTCTTCGGTGATCATTTCACCCGGCATCACCAGCGGCACTCCCGGAGGATACGGCAGGATCATGTTGGCGTTGACGCGGCCGACCATCTCTTCGAGATAAACCTCTTCAGTCTGACCGTGCAGCTCTTTCTGGAACGCGGCATACGGGGTCATCACCATCGATGGCAGCACTTCAAACGCGCGGAACATCAGGTCCGGCAGGTTGTGATGCTCAATCAGTTTGTGAATGTTCTGCGCCAGGTCCTGAATACGCATGTTTTCATAGAATTCAGGATCTTCACGGTACAGCGACGGCAGCATGTTTTTCACCCGCAGGTTCAGGTCGAACGCGCGTTTGAAGTCGGTCAGCGCACGCAGCAGGCTCAGCGCTTTGGTTTTGTCGATACCGATGCTGAACAGGAACAGCAGGTTGTACGGACCGGTTTTCTCCACCACGATGCCGTGTTCGTCGAGATATTTCGCCACGATGCTCGCCGGAATACCGAAGTCATCCATGGTGCCGTCTTTCTTCATCCCCGGCGTCAGCAGCGTGACTTTGATCGGGTCGAGGTACATGTGCTCGTTATCGATGTTTTTGAAACCGTGCCATGCACTGTCGGAACGCAGCGGCCAGCATTCAGCGCCATCGATATGCTCCGGCTGCCAAACGTCGAAGAACCAGCCGTCAGACTCGCCTTTCAGACGTTTGATCTCTTTACGGAACTTGATGGAACGTTCAATAGAGCCGTCGATCAGACGCTTACCGGCGTTACCCTTCATCATCGCCGCCGCGGTTTCGGTGGACGCCACGATCCCGTAGTGCGGGGAAGTGGTGGTGTGCATCATGTAGGCTTCGTTGAAGGTCTCTTCGTTTACGTCGCCTTTCACGTGGATCATCGACGCCTGGGAGAATGCCGCCAGCAGTTTGTGCGTGGACTGGGTTTCGTAGATCACTTTCCCTTCGACGCGGCCGCCGCTCATCCCGCATTTGCCTTCATAGATCGGCGAGAAGTTGGTGTAAGGCACCCATGCGGAGTCAAAGTGGATGGATTTCACATCCAGGGTTTTCTTGATGAAGTCGGTGTTATACAGCAGGCCATCATAGGTCGAGTTGGTGATCACCGCGTGTACCGGCCAGGTCGCGTTCGGCGTCTCTTTCACACGCTTGGCGATAGTCGCGTGCTGGAATTCGCTCTGCGGGATACCGCCGAGGATACCGTAGGCGTTACGGGTCGGACGGAAGTAGATCGGCGTAATGTCGCTCATCATCATCAGGTGAGTCAGCGATTTGTGGCAGTTACGGTCAATCAGCACGGTGCTGCCGGCCGGCGCGGAGTACATGCCGACGATTTTGTTAGCAGTAGAGGTACCGTTGGTCACCATGTAGCTGCGTTCAGCGTTAAAGACGCGAGCGATATACTCTTCCGCTTCTTTGTGCGGGCCGCTGTGGTCCAGCAGAGAACCCAGTTCAGAAACCGAAATGGAGATATCGGATTTCATGGTATTCGGGCCAAAGAAATCATAGAAGATGCTGCCTACCGGGCTTTTCTGGAACGCGGTACCGCCCATGTGGCCTGGGGTGCAGAAGGTGTATTTACCTTCACGTACATATTTGAACAGCGCTTTGGTCAGCGGCGGCAGAATGGTATCGATGTATTCATCAGTGTTCTGTTTGATTTTGTTCGCGATATCTTCCGCAGCGCCCAGCGCATATTCGAAGAAGCGAACCTGCATGCGCAGATCGTTCAGGCTAACGTCCAGAGTCGAGTAGGTGTTAGCGAACGCGTACAGCGGCATGTACTCGTTCATTTTGCTGATTTCTTCGCACAGTTCGAGATTGTATTTATCCCAGTCGAAGATCACGCCGCACAGACGAGAGTTGTTTTCGATAAGTTTTAATAAGTCGTCACGGTCGTTCGGGTAGACAATACGGAAGTCCAGGCGTTCGAGAGCACGATGCAGTTCACGGATGGGTTCTTCTTTGAAGTAAACACCCATGTGATTCATGATTGCAATAACGTTCATAGTCAAATCTCCAGATGTAGAAAGCCCCTCCCGTCTCGATGTGACAGGTGATGGAAGGAGCCTCAGGAAAAAGGGTTACTGATTAGTGCGCGTTAGCGGGGCTGTTGTTATCCGTTGCGTTGTTCTGGCGCTGGTGCATTTTGCGACCGTAGAACATCAGGATAATCAGGCTAACGATAAAGGTGCCGGCCAGTTCGAAGGAGCTTGCGCCCATCAGCGCGATGAAGCAGAACACGCAACCCAGTACCGAACAAATCAGGCTAACGAAGTTACGAATGTTGATGCCTTCGAAACGAATCAGGTCAACACAGGAGTAGAAGTAAGGCAGCATGGTCAGCAGTACCGCGATACCGGTCAGTTCGCCGAACAGGTCAGAAGCTTTACCACCGGCGGAGTTCATCAGGGTGATCAGCACCATCAGCGCGGTCATTTTCACCGCCGCCAGCAGCAGGCCTTTTTTCGGGATACCGTTGCTATCGACTTCGCCATACACTTTCGGGAAGTTACCGTCGTTGGCGGCACGTACACCGGCCTGGCCAACCAGCATCATCCACGAGCCCAGAGAAGTCAGGCAAGCGAAGGCAGTGAAAGCGGAAACCATCGGAGCAGCCCAGCCGCCGAGAATGGTAGAGGCGCTAATCGCGAACGGCGCACCGGACGCGGCCATCTGAGAAGCAGGATACATACCGGCGATAACCTGAGTCGCGGCGATATAGACGATACCGGCCATCGCAGTACCCAGCATGGTAGCCAGCGGGACGGTACGTTTCGGGTTTTTTACCATCCCGGTACTCACGGCGGCGGATTCGACGCCAACGAAGGCCCACAGGCAGAGCAGGATACTTTTAATGACCGCGTGGCTATCGGTGGTGCTGGAGGTGTTCCAGTTCGCCTGATAGGTGGCGACATCAAACCAGTGCCAGCCGACAACCGCGGTCATGACCACTGGAATAAGCACCAGTACCAGACCAATAGTGGTCAGACGGCTGACCCAGGTCCCGCCGAGCATATTAACGAAAGTAAAGATCCACACGATGGCAATACAGGCAATACCTGCTGGCACCGGGTTATTTAAAATTGGGAAGAACGTAGAGAGATAAGAAACTGCGGTAATCCCGATGGCCAGGTTACCAATCCAGTTTGCATGATAATAAAGCACACCGGTCTGGAAACCGAATGCGGGAGATATTTCCCCGGCGTAGGCAATTGGACCACCCTGTTGCGGGTTCTTAGTGGCCAGTCGGGCATAAACATAAGCCAGAGACATCGCACCAATAATTGAAATTACCCAGCCCCAAATGGCAATACCACCGATGCTGGCCAGGTTCGCAGGTAATAATGCAATACCGCTCCCCATCATATTACCGGCGACGACACCGGTACAGGCAAATAGCCCGATCTTCTTGGCAGAACTCATGGTTGTTTTTCTCCTAAGTTTATTTGGGAGGTACAGATCATGATACAGAACCATTAATTGACCCGACCAACTGCCAACAAGATTACTGATTTGTACGAGATAAGTCCTAAAGATAAAGTGAAATAACAACAAACATCAGACAAATGATATTTTGACCTTTTTCGCTTAACATATAAACATGACAACAGGGTGTCAGAAAAAGATAAACATCGTTTAGTTACATGGAGTTAGAGTGGGATGTGAGTGTTACTGAAGTGTTATTCAAAGCCTCCTGAATGCTAAATACAAATAACAACCAGAGGCTTCATGAGAAACATAAATTTAACCTCACCATGCCCAAAACCTTGCGCATGATGAGGGTTTACTTATTCTGAAGAGAGGAAATTGTCGAGATACGGTACCACCCGATTAACTGATGTCTGGAAAACACCGTTTTCAATCCAGTACAGGGTATCCCCGCCGGGCCGTAAATTAAACGCAGTGATGTAAGAATCGGCAGCCAGTCGGTTCTCTCCTTTCATCTCATAGACTTTGCCTAACAGCACATAATTCAGCCACGACATCTCTAAATCAATCGCACTGTTAATCGCGGTATTCGCTTCGTCGACTTTACCCTTACCCAACGAATCTACCGCTTTTATTTGATAATAAATCGCCATGTCTTTAATACCCGGCATCTCCCCTACCCGCTCAACCTCACTGTAGAGGGCAGCTAGCTGTTTATCGTCCAGCGGCTGCTGCGAATGGCGTAATACATCCACCAGCGTTTTTTCGGCATAGGCGTAAATAAAATCCGGCGCCCGCTTAATCACATCATCCAGCAGGCTACTGGCTTTACTTAATGAATCGACATCGCCCTTCATTAACAGCTGATGCGACTGGTAGAAATAGGTTAACGCCACGCTCTGCGAGGGCTGATATTGCCTGAGCATCGCCTGCATCCGCGCCGGCCACGGTTGCGTCAGGGCATCCGACAGGCTGTTCATCAGATCGTTCTGAATGGTCAGCTGGTTGTCGTTGGTCACAAAGTAGCGTTTATCCAGCATCGTCGAGCTGTCAGCGTTATCCACCAGCTGGACCGACATAAAGCACTGCTGCGCCCGATAGTGGCGCTGATTGACGAACTCAATGGTCAGCGTTTTCCCGGAGCTGCTCGGCTCATTGATGTTGTAGTCCGTTTTGTCATGCACCATAAAGGTCGAGAAGGTGTTCAGCGAGGTGGTGATCAGGCTGGCCAGGCCGACCGCGTAAGAGTGCTGCGACGACCAGTTGGCGCAGGAGTTACCATTGACCAGGTGGATATCGATATCGCGCGGATTGAGCAGCAGGCGCGCCTTGTTGACCGGCGGCCGCGACTCCATGCTCGACAGCGCCACCAGCGCCACACAGGTGCCCAGCGCTAACAGGAACAGCCCCCACACCAGGGCGGTGGTGAGGCGTTTACGAGCCGATGGCGCGCTGGCGACAGCGGGAGCCGCCGCCGGCGCTGTCACCGGCGCGGTAAGATCGGCGGAGGAGTCGGGGGCTTCTGGCGGCCCACCGGCAGCCGGTGGCACGGGAATAGCGGTCGACGACGAAGGCGTCAGCGCCTCCACCTGCGGGGCGAGTTCCTCCCCCTCCTCGGTGCACCAGATCACCGGCACCGTGAGCTTATACCCCCGTTTGGGTACCGTCGCGATGTACTCAAGGCTAACGTCGTCGCCGTCTTTGAGCGACTTGCGCAGTTCGGAAATACTCTGCGTGACGACGTGGCTGGTCACAACGTTCCGGGTCCAGACGTTTTCGATAAGCTCGTCCCGGCTAAGCACTTCCCCCGGATGGCGGGCAAAAAAGACCAGAAGATCGATTAAACGCGGTTCAAGGGTAAGCTGGCGCCCCTTCCTGCTGATTTGGTTTACAGAGGGGGTTACCAGCCATTCACCGACGCGAACAACAGGTTGTAGCATACAAGAAAGCCCCAGACAAAAAGGGAAAGGCGCGATGATAACACATTTGTCCTACCTATTTTTGCCAGGGGTCACTCCCTCAGGCATTAGGTCAGAATTGGCTTTTTATCAACAATAAAAAGCAATAATTCATTAACATCGTGATCATGAAATTTATATATAGCGATAAAAACGCATTTCCGCTGCCGCAATTGCCTAAGGCAATTCCGATGGCAGAAAAAAAATGAGCCCGGAGGCTTAACGCGCTCCAGGCTCAATGCGTCGCGCGCCGCTACGGCACGCTTTTAAAAAGGTTATTTATACACTTCCGCTGTGGCTTCGAAGTTTGGACCATGCTCGCGCGCGGCGGTAATCACGTAATATTTTCCGCCTTTCTCATCGGCCAGCTTAGAGAGCTGATCGTGCAGATCGGAAGGTGAAGAGAACTCGCCACCGGACGGCCCTACCGAGATCGGTCCGACCTTGGTCAGTTTGAAGTGTTTCACTTCTTCTTTGGTGATCAACTGTGCGGCGGACGCGCCAAATGCAACGGCGGAAAGGGCTAACGCGACTATCACTTTTTTCATCCTGCAATCTCCTTGGAATTAGCCTTCAGTCAGGCTCTTTCAGTATAGACGGCGATTTACTGAGCGTGCTACCGATGCGCTTATTTTTCGGCCGAAGCGTTCAGTAACGCGGCGGTACCCCTTCCGGGCGAGTCTTAAAACGCCGGTGCAGCCACATATATTGCTCGGGCGCCATCAGGATGCACTGTTCGATAATCTGATTCATCCAGGCCGCCGTGACCTCGGCGCTCGCCAGCGGCGGCGTGCGCTCTGGCGTCAGAGAGATCAATTCATACCCCATGCCGTTGGGCTTGCGCCGCGGAACAAACGGCACAATCGTCGCCCCGGACATTTTCGCCAGCATCCAGGTGCCGGTGGTGGTCGCCGCCTGCTCGACGGCAAACAGCGGGGCAAAAACGCTGCTGGCCGGGCCGTAATCGTGATCTGGCGCGTACCAGAGGATCTCCCCCTCTTTCAGCGCCCTGACCATCCCTTTCAGATTTTTTCGATCCAGCATGGTCTTGTTCGAACGCAAGCGTCCCCAGGTCTGCAGCCAGTCAATCAGCGGGTTATCATTGGGCCGGTAGACGCCAATGCCCGGGGTAAACATGCCATACATTCGCGCCCCCATTTCGAGGGTCAGAAAATGAATACCGATCAGTAAGATGCCCTGCTTTTGTTCCAGAAGCTCCACCACCTCGTTAACGCCGCTGGTCTCGGTCCAGCGCGCCACCCGGTGCGTCGGCCAGAACCAGGCCATGCCGGTCTCCATCAGCCCCATGCCCAGCGATTCAAAGTTTTTCACCAGCAGCGCCTCGCGGTCGGCGGCGCTCATCTCGGGAAAGCAGAGTTCGAGATTACGTCTGGCAATCCGCGCGCGGCTTTTCATCACCCGCATTGCCAGCCGCCCAAGCGCCGTTCCCAGACGGTAGATCACCGGATACGGTAATTGCACCAGCAGCCACAAAAAGCCAATTCCCAGCCACAACAGCCAGTAACGCGGGTGCAAAAGCGCGCGGGAAAATTTGGGTAAATTTGACATAGTAATCCTGTTAATTCACTCAATAATAGCTGAGCAAAAACCGCGAAATAAAGTAGCGGATCCTGCATGTTATATTTTTCCAATTCGTGCGGTAATACTCAGACACAAAGGGCGTTATTATACGTCGCTCCTTGAGTAATTTCAGCCCTTGCGATGACGGCTACTCTATTATTAGGCAGATCGCGTAAAATTTCCTGTTTAATGCATAAATAAATAAACCTAACCTCTACGGCGCGGCCGATTGTCGATAAAATCGCCAGTACATTTGCCTCAGCCTCTCGACCAGTGCCTCGTTTACTCACGCTCTATTATGGCGATAGCAAACGCAAACAGGCCGTTCAGCCCGGTCTGATATGGCCAGCATGCGGTTATTTGTGACTGGGGCAAAGGTTAAGCATCGACATTGCGGATCCTTTTCCCAGATATGCTACGTTTACAGCGCTCATTCGACGCAAGTGCCTTTGCCGACGTCGCCGCTTTCAGAAGCCATAGTGAGAAGGAACTATGACAATGAATTATCAATTAGTGAAGCAAGTCAGAGAAAATAGCCCATTAAGAAAAAGCTTCATTGACCTTGCCGTTAAGACTTTTGATCTGTCTTTTGAAGAGTGGTATCAGCAAGGTTACTGGACCGACGCCTATATCCCCTACGCCTTTGTCGAACGCAATAAAGTTATCGCTAACGCTTCGGCCAATATCATCGACCTGCGCTGGCAGGGCGAGCCCCGGCGTTATATTCAGATTGGCACCGTGATGACCGAACCGGACCACCGTAATAAGGGATTAGCCGGCCAGCTTATCCATCACATCCTGCAGGACTGGCAGCAGGAGGCGGACGCCTTCTTTTTATTCGCCAATCCCACCACGGTGGATTTTTACCCCAAATTTGGCTTCACCCGCAGCGAAGAGCATCAATATATTATGCCGGTTTCCCCGCGAGCCGGTGATTTTCGTAAACTGGATATGGACAGCGCTGACGATGTCGCCCTGCTCCGCTATTACTATGAAAAATCCAACCCGTTCTCACCGCTGCGGGTGGAGCATAACTTTGGCCTGCTGATGTTTTACTGCTCAGCCTTTATGAAGCATTTTGTTTATTACTCGGCAAAAAATGAGGCAGTGGTCATCGCCATGCAAAACGGTCCGGTGCTGATCTGCTTTGACCTCTTCTGCGAGGAGGGTAAGAGCCTGTCGACGCTGGTCAACGAACTGGCCGATGACCATGTTTACCAGGCCATCCTCGGTTTTACCCCTAATGAAGACCGGCTCGGCGAGTATGAGAAAATAGAGGGAGAAGATATCCTCTTCGTCTATAACCAGAAGGAAAACCTGTTTAAAGACAGGAAGTTGATGTTTCCTTTACTGGCGCATGCCTGACGACGCCACGCCGTCAGGCCGATCAGTTATAAGTCACCACGAAGGTCGCGCTGGCGTTCGCCTCGCCCGCAGTCACTGCGGGCTGCGTCTGGATATAGCGGGCCTGATAGGATAAACGATAGTTCGTCTGACTGCCTTTATTCCCGGACCAGACCTGGCTCACCTGGTTTAGCGGCACCAGCGCGCCGCCGGCGCTGAGGATTTGCACGCCAAGTCCGGATGCGCCTTCAGGTTGGTCATCGATTTTAATCACCTCGTTGGCGGCGACAGCGCTGTCCACCGTCGCGTTAAACTGCATAAACACGCTGCCGACATTTTCACAGTTCGTCAGGTTGATGTTAAAAGGAACCGGGGCGGTGGTGCTGTTGAGCCCGGTAAACGCGGTTTTGTTATGCCGCCCGAGGAAGACGTTAATGTTTTTACTGTCGTCAGTAATCTTGCAGGTGGGTGATTTGACCTGAATACAGAGCCCACTGACGCTAAAGCGCATCGCCTGTACTCCGCCAAGATAAATATCGCCAAGGTAATCGTTAAGGCAATACTCGCCCGGCGGCGGTAGACCGCCGTTATCGGCAATCCGCCAGAAATAGATGGTCGGTTTTTTATTTTCCGCCTGAAATGCGCGCTGGCCGGAAAATACCGGCGCTGAGGGCCAGGCCGTGAACAGGGGATCGAAATTAATGCCATCCTGTTCCCCCATCTGGAAGCTGTAGCCAATGCCCGGCAGGCGGTCGATGCTGTAGATATCCCCGGGCTTGCCGTCTCCCGCCGGGCCGACCCGTGAGCCGCCGATGCTCTGAAACCCGCCGGGCTCGCTGCCGCTGCAGGCGATCTCCCAGCGTTCGTTATTAGTGATAATCATCCCTCCGTAGCTGTATAGCAGGGAGCCGATGGGGCGATTGCTGACGTCAAGGT
>NZ_PJDK01000088.1:0-19284 GCF_002837615.1 Klebsiella sp. X1-16S-Nf21 | reverse complement strand
CTTATCACGTTGACAATCACCCACAGCAGCCAGTTCTCGACATACTTGCGGGTCATTAAGATCATCGCCACCACCGACAGCACCGTCATGCAGGAGTCCCAGAACGGGAAGGCATCCGGCTGCAGCACCGGCATGGAGACCTGCAGACCCAGCGCTTGCATCAGGCTGACCGCGATCCGCGTCAGGAAAGCAAAAAACGGGTTGATAAACAGGGTCAGCAAGCCGATCGCCACCACGCAGGCCGCCAGCCAGCCCAGCGCTTTGCTGCGCGGCAGCCAGCGGATCTGCAGCTCAGCCTCATGGTTGCTGCTTTGTCGCGACCAGGCATACCAGCCGTAAACGTTAGCGGCAAAGAAGAACAGCTGCAGCAGCAGGCTGGCATACAGCTGGATCTGAAAGAAGATGATGGCGAACAGCGTGACGTTGACCAGCCCGAAAGCATAGTTACTGATCTTCTCCAGGCTCGCCAGCCAGATGCACAGCAGCCCGGCGATGGTCCCCACGGCCTCTATCCAGGAGAGATCATACCCCCCGGCGCCGATGGGTATATGTACTAAGATATTCTGCGTGCTAAAAAAATCCATTTCATCCCCTCAGCGTCTTGCGACGCGACAATACGTTATCCCCGTAGTGTAGCCGCAAAATCCAGCATCCGGTTAAGCGGAATCAATGCCCCGGTGCGCAGCGCTTCGTCGACGTGGATTTCGTGTTCAGCGCCGCCCTGTTCGAGTCCCTCGGCAATGGCTTTCAGGCCGTTCATCGCCATCCACGGGCAGTGCGCGCAGCTGCGGCAGGTCGCCCCTTCGCCGGCAGTGGGCGCTTCCAGCAGCGTTTTCTCCGGTACCGCCTGCTGCATTTTATAGAAGATACCGCGATCGGTGGCCACGATCAGCTGGCGCTGGGGCAAGCTTCTCGCCGCCGCAATCAGCTGGCTGGTGGATCCCACGGCATCCGCCATCTCGACGATAGCCTGCGGCGATTCAGGATGGACCAGTACAGCAGCTTCAGGATAGAGGGCCTTCATACGCGTCAGTGCCTGGGTTTTAAACTCATCGTGCACGATGCATGCCCCCTGCCAGCACAGCACGTCTGCGCCGGTCTGACGCTGGACATAGCGGCCAAGGTGGCGGTCCGGTGCCCAGAGGATCTTTTGGCCCAGGCTGTCCAGATGATCAATGAGTTCCACGGCGATACTGGAGGTAACCACCCAGTCAGCGCGGGCCTTCACCGCGGCGGACGTATTGGCATAAACCACCACGGTGCGATCGGGATGGGCATCGCAGAAGGCGTTGAATTCCTCAATCGGACAGCCCAGATCCAGCGAACACTCCGCGTTCAGGGTCGGCATCAGAATGGTCTTTTCCGGGCTGAGGATTTTGGCGGTTTCCCCCATAAAACGCACCCCGGCGACCAGCAGCGTGGAGGCCGAATGACGGGCGCCAAAACGCGCCATCTCCAGCGAGTCGGCGATACAGCCGCCGGTTTCTTCCGCCAGTTGTTGAATTTCAGGATCGGTGTAGTAATGCGCCACCATCACGGCGTCGCGCTCGCGCAACAGGCGCTTGATTTTTTCGCGATAAAACTGCTTTTCGTCGACGGTCAGCGGTTGTGGTTTCGCTGGAAAAGGATAAATCGCCGTTTCAGGATCAAACATTACGCTCATCATGCAATCTCGTTTTACTGGCTTAACTCTAAGACCGTCACTATGGCCTGTCTGCGCCTTAACACGGTCATGGTGTTTTATATGCTAAACAAGATAGCGGATTACGAGCAAAAAGTCGTGATGAATTTTGTACATCAGCCCGTATGCTGCGGACGATGCTACACATCTGCCCAAACGACCGGTTCGTACCCTGTGTAGCCACGGTAAGCGCAGCGTGACCGTGGAGTCATGCTGAAGTCGAATTTTGGAGTATGGCGGATAGTAAAAAGGCGCCTTTAGGGCGCCTTTTTACATTGGTGGGTCGTGCAGGATGACTCGGCTTCGCCTCGCCCTTCGGGCCGTCGCCGCAAGCGGCTCCGTTGTCTCACTGCGTTCGACCCGAACCTGCGGCAGAGAAACTCGTCTCATCCTGAGACTCGCCCTGCGGGCCAACGCTGCCGCGTTGTTCAAAATTGTTCCCGACAATTTTGTCGAATCGTTGAGTTCTGCGCATAGCAAAAAGGCGCCTTTAGGGCGCCTTTTTACATTGGTGGGTCGTGCAGGATGACTCGGCTTCGCCTCGCCCTTTGGGCCGTCGCCGCAAGCGGCTCCGTTGTCTCACTGCGTTCGACCCGAACCTGCGGCAGGTTCGAATCGTTGAGTTCTGCGGATAGCAAAAAGGCGCCTTTAGGGCGCCTTTTTACATTGGTGGGTCGTGCAGGATTCGAACCTGCGACCAATTGATTAAAAGTCAACTGCTCTACCAACTGAGCTAACGACCCCTTGCGGGATTTTGCTACTGTAATCATTCAGGATGGTGGGTCGTGCAGGATTCGAACCTGCGACCAATTGATTAAAAGTCAACTGCTCTACCAACTGAGCTAACGACCCGCTCTGGTACTACCTGAATAATTTCACTCGACACCAATATTGAAATTGGTGGGTCGTGCAGGATGACTCGGCTTCGCCTCGCCCTTCGGGCCATTGCTGACGCAACGTTATCCTTCACGTTCAACATTTGAGTTAAATGCTGAAATTGGTGGGTCGTGCAGGATTCGAACCTGCGACCAATTGATTAAAAGTCAACTGCTCTACCAACTGAGCTAACGACCCGAGTGGTGGGTGATGACGGGATCGAACCGCCGACCCCCTCCTTGTAAGGGAGGTGCTCTCCCAGCTGAGCTAATCACCCGAAACTGCGCTGGATACTACCGATACTGCGTCCACCGGCCCCATCATTAAAATGTGGTGGGTCGTGCAGGATGACTCGCTTCGCTCGCCCTGGGGCGCCGTTGCTGAAGCAACGTTATCCTTCACGTTTAACACCGACGTTCGATGTTAAAGATGGTGGGTCGTGCAGGATTCGAACCTGCGACCAATTGATTAAAAGTCAACTGCTCTACCAACTGAGCTAACGACCCGGTGGTGGGTGATGACGGGATCGAACCGCCGACCCCCTCCTTGTAAGGGAGGTGCTCTCCCAGCTGAGCTAATCACCCGATACTGCGCTGGATACTACTAAGTGGTGGGTCGTGCAGGATGACTCGGCTTCGCCTCGCCCTATGGGCCGTTGCTGTCGCAACGTTATCCTTCACGTTTTACTATCGCGTTCCACCAGAACGATTGGTGGGTCGTGCAGGATTCGAACCTGCGACCAATTGATTAAAAGTCAACTGCTCTACCAACTGAGCTAACGACCCACTCTGGCATCGCTTTGGGCTTGTTTGATATCCCTTGGCAACGGCGGCATATATTACTGATTTCAGAATTCAGCGCAACTAAAATTTCGATAAAGATCACTTAACTGCTGGTGATTCAGGCGACAAGACCAGAAATAACGCGATTTCTGGTCATGCCGTAATCAACCAAGAGCATTAAGACGTTTTTGCGCTTGTTTCGCACCGTCGGTGCCGGGGAATTTACTGATCACCTGCTGGTAAACCGCTTTCGCTTTCGCGGTATCACCCTTGTCCTGCATGATCACGCCGACCTTAAACATGGCGTCAGGCGCTTTTGGCGATTTCGGGTAGTTCTTCACCACCGAGGCGAAGTAAAACGCCGCATCGTCTTTTTTCCCCTTATTGTAATTCAACTGTCCGAGCCAATAGTTGGCGTTCGGCTGATAAGTTGAATCCGGGTACTTTTTAACGAAGTTCTGAAACGCCACCATTGCGTCATCCTGGCGTGAAGCATCCTTCACCAGGGCAATGGCCGCATTGTAATCGGTGTTCGCATCGCCGGTCATCGCCGGGGCGCCTGACGAGGCCGCTGGCGCTGCGCTGGTGGCAGCCGCGCTCTGATCGCCGGAAGACGATGGAGCCTGCGTACCTGATGCTGCCGCTGCGCCGCCACCGCTGCTCAGACTATCTATCTGCAGCAGAATCTGCTTCTGGCGCTCAACGATCTGATTCAGCTGATATTGGTTCTCCTGGATCTGGCCACGGAGAGAATCAATGTCAGTCTGGTTATCAGAGAGTTGTTGCTGGAGTTGGGTTAAAAGCTGGCTGTGAGCATTGGAAATACGCTCGAGTTGAGTGACGCGGTCTTCGACCGAGCCTGAGCCGACACTACTGATTGGCGCCTGAGCAAAAGCGGCCCAGGGGGCCGCTATGCCAACCAGTAACGACAGACTCAATAAATGATGTCTGAAGTTACTGCTCATGCAATTCTCTTAGTAAACCAGTACGGCGCGACGGTTTTTGGCATATGCCGCTTCGTCATGACCCAGTACTGCTGGTTTTTCTTTACCGTAAGAAACGATGGAGATCTGATCGGCAGAAACACCTTTGCCCTGCAGATACATCTTAACGGCGTTAGCACGACGCTCACCCAGAGCGATGTTGTATTCCGGCGTACCGCGCTCATCCGCGTGACCTTCTACAGTCACTTTGTAGGACGGGTTGCTGCGCAGGAAGTTCGCATGCGCGTCCAGCATGGCAGCGAAGTCAGAACGGATATCGTACTTGTCCAGATCGAAGTAAACGATGTTGTTCTGTTGCAGCTGCTGCATCTGCAGACGAGCTTGCTCTTCAGAAGACATGTTGCCGCCGTTACCGTTAGCGTCCATACCAGTGCCGGCACCCAGCATGCCTTCACCGCTCTGGTCGTTGCTGGCGTTCTTGTTAGAAGAACATGCCGCGATTGCCATAACCGGCAGAGCGATCATCAGCCCTTTCAGCACTTTGTTCAGTTGCATTTCTTTGATTCCTTTAATAATCAATTATTTATTATCACAGATACGGCGACCAGGCAGGCGATTTTACCTGTCCATCAGTTGCCGGAAGACGCGCTTTGAAACGCCCATCTGTAGAAACCAGATTCAGCACGGATCCCATCCCCTGAGAAGAGCTGTAGATTACCATAGTGCCGTTAGGTGCCAGACTTGGCGTTTCGTCTAAAAACGTTGATGACAGAACCTGTACACCACCCGCTTCCAGATCTTGTTTGGCAATGTGCTGCTGACCGCCGGCCGAGCTGACCATTACCATGGTTTTACCATCTGCGCTCACGTCGGCGTCCTGGTTCTGTGAACCTTCCCAGGTGATACGCTGCGGCGTGCCGCCATTGATGTTGACTTTATACACCTGCGGACGACCGGCCTGGTCAGAGGTGAAGGCCAGGTTCTGGCTGTCCGGGAACCAGCTTGGTTCGGTGTTGTTGCTGCGACCGTTAGTCACCTGACGAATCTGACCGGAGCCCAGATCCATCACGTACAGGTTCAGGCTACCGGTTTTCGACAGCGCGAAGGCCAACTTAGAGCCATCCGGAGAGAACGCCGGCGCGCCGTTGTGCTGCGGGAAGGAGGCGATCTGACGCACAGCGCCGTTCGCCAGGGTCTGAACCACCAGCGCAGAACGACCACTTTCAAAGGTCACGTAAGCCAGTTTAGAACCGTCCGGAGACCAGGCCGGGGACATCAGCGGCTGGGAGGAACGGTGAACAAGGAACTGGTTGTAACCATCGTAGTCGGACACGCGCAGTTCGTAAGGGAACTGGCCGCCGTTTTTCTGCACCACGTAGGCGATACGGGTACGGAAGGCGCCCTTGATGCCGGTCAGCTTCTCAAATACCGCGTCGCTGGCAGCGTGCGCTGCGTAGCGCAGGTACTGTTTAGTGACTTTAAAAGAGCCTTGCGCCAGCGTTGTACCCGGCGCACCGCCGGTATCCACCAGCTGATATGCTACCTGATAAGAACCATCCGGGTTTGACGTGACCTGACCGACGACCACGGCGTCGATACCCAGCGCAGACCAGGCAGCAGGCTGCACTTCCTGGGCACTGGTCGGCTGCTGCGGCAGACGCGAGCGATCCAGCGGGTTGAATTTACCACTGTTGCGCAGGTCAGCTGCCACGATACCGCCAACATCTTCAGGCGCAGCGCCCTGGCCGGCCCACTGGAACGGTACCACGCCGATAGGGCGTGCCGAGTCCACCCCCTGGGTGATCTCGATACGTACTTCTGCGTGCAGCACCGCCGCCCACAGCATTAAAAAACCAAATGCTACTCGTAATGCCTGCTTCATCATATCTCCCTTATCCGGGCGGAAAGCCCACGATAATTTAGCAGAATGTTAACAAACTCAAATATACAAAACTACCAAAACCCTGTGACTACCATAGATTGTTTTTCCCCGTTTGCACGGGGAAAAATGTCACTGAGGTTTGAAGTCCAGTGGCGCATTTTTGAAGACTTCATATACTGCCTGGCTAGGTGGTTTCGGGAACTTAGCCTGCCGGGCTGCGGCAAGAGCGGCCTGGCACAGAGCAGGATCACCACCTTCGGACTGTATATTTAACAACAGGCCGTCAGGAGCAAGTTTGATACGCAAGGTACATGTTTTGCCTGCATAGGACGATGCGTCATAAAACTTACTTTCAATCGCCGACTTTATCTGCCCGGCATAGTTATTGATATCAGCCCCCGAGGCACTGTTTTTAGTATTACCACTCCCGGCAGCAGAGGCATTGTTTCCTTTGGCTCCTCCGCCTGTTTTAGGCGCATTCTTACCCGAACTCAGATCGCCAAGCAGGTCGTCAACGCCGTCCGCTTCTTTCGCGGCAGCCGCTTTCTTCGCTGCCGCCGCTTTTGCTGCTGCCGCTTTGGCCGCTTTATCGGCCGCTGCCTTCTCAGCCGCAGCCGCTTTGGCTGCCGCCGCTTTTTCAGCTGCGGCGGCTTTTTCGGCGGCGGCCTTCTCTGCGGCCGCTTTTTGGGCGGCAGCTTTCTCAGCGGCTTTTTCGGCGGCTTTTTCTGCTGCCGCTTTTTCAGCCGCAGCTTGCTTAGCCGCCTCCTGCTGGGCCTTCTTCTCTGCTTCCTGCTGCGCTTTCTTCGCCGCTGCCGCTTCCGCTTTCTTCTGCGCTTCTGCTGCGGCTTTCGCCGCTTCGGCTTCCGCCTGTTTCTTCGCATCAGCTGCCGCTTTCGCGGCGGCGGCATCGGCCTGTTTCTTCGCGTCAGCGGCAGCTTTAGCCGCTGCCAGCTCAGCCGCTTTTGCCTGGGCATCCGCCTTCGCTTTTGCGTCGACAGCCGCTTTGGCAGCCGCTTCCTGCGCTTCTTTAGCCTGCGCATCCACTTTGGCTTTCGCCGCCGCGGCAGCCTTGGCAGCCGCTTCCTCAGCCTGCTTCTGCTGTTCCTTCGCTTCTTTCGCCGCTTCCTGCGCCTGCAGCCGTTCCTGTTCGAGCTGTTTCAGCCGTTCCTGTTCCGCTGCCTGTTTCTCACGTAACTCTTCCGCCTGCTGCTGCGCCTGTTTTTCACGCTGCTCAGCGGCGCGACGTGCGCTGGCCTGCTGCTGTTGCTGACGGTTATAGTTATTTACCACCGCCCCCGGATCGACCATGACGGCATCAATGGACGATCCCCCGCCGCCGCCGGCAGAGGCATCCAGATGCTCGTCAAACGAACTCCAGATCAGCAGCGCGATCAGAATGATGTGCAGCGCGACTGAAATGATGATCGCTCGTTTAAGCTTGTCGTTTTGTTCGGTTGCCTTTGACACTATCGGTTCCCAAAAACTGTTCGCCTGTACCCGCGATGCACGCCGACGGCGAGCGATACCCACCATCGGACGCCACACGGACGCACATACCTGAAGCGATTAAATAGGTTTGGTCATCAAGCCGACCGATTTAACCCCTGCACTATGCAACAGGTTCAGCGCTTTAATAATTTCATCGTAAGGGACGTCTTTCGCACCGCCGATCAGGAATACCGTTTTCTCATTGGCTTCAAGACGACGCTTCGCTTCGGCAATCACCTGCTCCGGCGGCAGCTGGGACAGCGTCTCCTGCCCCACTTTCACGCTGTACTGCCCTACCCCGGAGACTTCCACAATCACCGGCGGATCGTCATTGCTTTTCACCGCTTGCGATTCCGTGGCGTCCGGCAGATCGACTTCCACGCTCTGCGTAATGATGGGCGCCGTTGCCATAAAGATCAGCAGCAGTACCAGCAGGACATCCAGCAGCGGAACGATGTTGATCTCGGACTTCAGTTCGCGACGTCCGCGTCCACGTGCTCTGGCCATGGCTTACCCCTTATTGCTTTCGCTGGTGGTAAAGGCCTGACGGTGCAGAATAGCGGTGAACTCTTCCATAAAGTTGTCGTAGTTCAGTTCAAGCTTGTTCACGCGCTGGTTCAGGCGGTTGTACGCCATGACCGCCGGGATCGCGGCGAACAGACCGATCGCGGTGGCGATCAGCGCTTCGGCGATACCTGGCGCCACCATCTGCAGGGTGGCCTGCTTCACCGCGCCAAGGGCGATAAAGGCATGCATAATCCCCCAGACAGTACCGAACAGACCGATATACGGGCTGATGGAGCCCACGGTGCCGAGGAACGGGATATGGGTTTCCAGCGTTTCCAGCTCGCGGTTCATCGAAATACGCATCGCGCGCGATGCCCCTTCGACAATCGCTTCCGGCGCATGGCTGTTGGCCCGATGCAGGCGCGCAAATTCTTTGAAACCGCTGTAGAAGATTTGTTCCGAACCGGTCAGGTTATCGCGACGCCCCTGGCTCTCCTGGTACAAACGGGACAGCTCGATCCCGGACCAGAATTTGTCCTCGAACGCTTCAGCTTCACGCGCGGCCGAGTTAAGGATACGCGTTCTCTGAATAATGATAGCCCAGGAAGCGATAGAAAAACCAATCAAAATCAACATGATAAGTTTAACCAGAAGGCTCGCCTTCAGGAACAAATCAAGGATATTCATGTCAGTCACTGCTTAAACTCCGCGACAATAGACTTGGGAAGCGCACGTGGCTTCATTAAGAGTGGATCAACGCACACAATGAGAACCTCAGCTTCGTTTAACACTGTATTCTCGGCGTTGACGATTCGCTGCGTGAAAACCAAAGAGGTGCCGCGCATCGAGGTAATTTCCGTCTGGACTTCGAGCATGTCGTCGAGTCTGGCGGGGGCAAAATACTCCAGCGTCATTTTGCGAACCACGAAGGCAACGCGTTCAGCCAACAGCACCTGTTGACTAAAGTGATGGTGGCGCAGCATCTCTGTGCGTGCTCTTTCATAAAAAGCGACGTAACTGGCGTGGTAAACCACACCACCGGCGTCGGTATCTTCGTAGTAGACCCGAACCGGCCATCGAAACAGCGTTGTATTCACTTTACATCCCGGTAATGCAAAAAAAGGTTAGAGCTTTCAAACTTCGCTACTATACGCGCGGGAAAGGTGGTTTGGAATGGGGGAAAGTAAACGGGGCGTAAATTTTTATGGGCTTATGCAAGCCCATACCATTAACAGAGATCTCTTATTCAAAAGAAGAAAAAGAAGAGACCCAAAGCGAGCACGATATCAGCGATAAGCGGACAAAAAATCCCCTGCCAGTGAACGGCACGCGGACGGAAGCCCACGCCGTGAATAACGCCGCTGCAAACCGCCCACATCAGCAAGAAACCATGCCAGATTTCCAGCTCGCTGGTCTTCGCCGCAAAGCGCGACGGATCCCAGAAGATGCAGCCTGCCAGCAGCAGCGCCATCAATAAGGAAAGCGCCCTTAACGGGCGCTTGTCCATTATCGCATACATATACTTTATCATTCACGTCACCTCTTTGTTGGCTACGTCTGCTTACCCCAGTCACTTACTGGTGTAAGCTCCTGGGGATTCACAGACTTGCCGCCTCGATGCAACCCGAATGATTTCGTATATCGCATCACGATAATACTCATCAGTGTTCTTCTTTACCTGCTTTGGTGGCTTCCACGTGCTCAAGCGCCAGCGCGGTAATCACCCCAAAGGCACAGGCAAGAAGCGTTCCCAAAATCCATGCGAAGTACCACATATATAGCTCCTTACCTTAGTACAGCGAGTGGGTGTTCTTTTCGATGTCTTCGCGCGTAATGCGGCCGAACATCTTCCAGTAACACCAGCTGGTGTAGGCCAGAATGATCGGCACGAAGACAATCGCCACGTAGGTCATCAGGTTCAGCGTCCGCTGACTGGAGGTCGCGTCCCACATCGTCAGGCTGGCGTTCAGCATGGTGCTGGACGGCATGATGAACGGGAACATCGCAATACCGGCGGTCAGAATGATGCAGGCCAGGGTCAGCGAGGAGAACAGGAATGCCCACGCGCCTTTATCCGCTTTAGTCGAGACGACGGTCAGCAGCGGCAGCACCACGCCCAGGGCAGGAACGGCCCACAGCGCTGGCATGTTATTAAAGTTCACCATCCATGCACCGGCCTCACGCACGACTTCTTTAGTCAGCGGGTTAGACGGGCCGCTATGATCCATTACTGATTTCACCACATAGCCGTCGATGCCGTAGTAGACCCACACGCCCGCCAGCGCGAAGCAGACCAGCGTCACCAGCGCCGCCACCGTGGAAACGGTGCGGGTACGCAGGTGCAGTTCGCCTACGGTACGCATCTGCAGGTAGGTGGCGCCCTGAGTCAGGATCATCGCCACGCTGACGATACCGGCCAGCAGACCAAACGGGTTCAGCAGCTGGAAGAAGTTTCCGGTATAGAACAGACGCAGGTATTCATCGACGTGGAACGGCACGCCCTGCAACAGGTTGCCGAAGGCCACACCAATCACCAGCGGCGGCACGAAGCTACCGATGAAGATGCCCCAGTCCCACATGTTGCGCCAGCGGGTGTCCTCGATCTTGGAACGGTAGTCAAAACCGACCGGACGGAAGAACAGCGAAGCCAGCACCAGAATCATCGCCACATAGAAGCCAGAGAACGCTGCGGCGTAAACCATCGGCCAGGCCGCGAACAGCGCGCCGCCGGCGGTGATCAGCCACACCTGGTTACCGTCCCAGTGCGGAGCGATGGCGTTGATCATAATCCGACGCTCGGTGTCGTTACGGCCGAGGAAACGGGTGAGCATGCCCACCCCCATGTCGAACCCGTCGGCGACAGCGAAGCCAATCAGCAGAATGCCAATCAGCAGCCACCAGATAAAACGCAATACTTCATAATCGATCATTTGACGACTCCTGTCTTAGCGTGCCGACTGAATAGCCGCAGAGGACTGTTCAAAGTGATAGCGGCCGGTTTTCAGGCTGCTAGGTCCTTTGCGGGCAAACTTGAACATCAGGAACAGTTCAGCCACCAGGAACAGCGTGTACAGACCGCAGATCAGCAACATTGAGAAGATCAGATCGCCTGCGGTCAGCGACGAGTTGGCCACCGCGGTCGGCAGGACCTCACCAATCGCCCACGGCTGACGGCCATACTCGGCAACAAACCAGCCTGACTCCACGGCAATCCACGGCAGCGGCAGGCCAAAGAACGCGGCGCGCAGCAGCCATTTTTTCTCGCCAATGCGGTTACGAATCACGCTCCAGAAGGAGGCGCCGATAATCAACAGCATCAGGATGCCGCACGCCACCATGATACGGAAGGCGAAGTACAGCGGGGCGACGCTTGGAATAGAGTCTTTGGTCGCTTTGGCGATCTGCTCTTCCGTGGCGTCAGCGACGTTCGGGGTATAGCGCTTCAGCAACAGGCCATAGCCGAGGTCTTTCTTCACGCTATTGAACTGGTCACGCACGGCCTGGTCGGTCGAACCGGCGCGCAGCTGCTCCAGTAGCGCGTACGCTTTCATCCCGTTACGGATACGCTCTTCGTGCTGAACCATCAGATCTTTCAGGCCGATAACCGGCTTATCCACCGAGCGGGTGGCGATGATGCCCAGCGCGTAAGGGATCTGGATCGCGAAGTGGTTGGTCTGCGCATTCTGATCGGGAATACCAAACAGAGTAAAGGCAGCCGGCGCCGGCTGGGTTTCCCACTCAGCTTCGATAGCCGCCAGTTTGGTTTTCTGCACGTCACCCATTTCGTAACCGGATTCGTCACCCAGCACAATAACGGAGAGGATCGCCGCCATACCGAAGCTGGCTGCGATGGCAAAGGAGCGCTTAGCAAAGGCAAAGTCGCGGCCTTTCAGCATATACCAGGAGCTGATAGCCAGGATGAACATCGCGCCGGTGACATAGCCAGACGCCACGGTGTGAACGAACTTCACCTGGGCGACCGGGTTGAGCACCAGTTCAGAGAAGCTGACCATCTCCATACGCATGGTTTCGAAGTTGAAGTCCGATGCGATAGGGTTCTGCATCCAGCCGTTGGCGACGAGGATCCACAGCGCGGAGAGGTTGGAGCCCAGCGCAACCAGCCAGGTGACCGCCATGTGCTGAACTTTACCCAGACGATCCCAACCGAAGAAGAACAGACCTACAAAGGTGGATTCGAGGAAGAAGGCCATCAGACCTTCAATGGCCAGCGGCGCACCGAAGATATCGCCCACGTAGTGTGAGTAATACGACCAGTTAGTCCCGAACTGGAACTCCATGGTCAGACCGGTCGCCACACCCAGCGCGAAGTTGATACCAAACAACTTGCCCCAGAATTTGGTCATATCTTTATAAATCTGTTTGCCGGAAAGGACGTAAACCGTTTCCATGATGGCCAGCAGGAACGCCATACCGAGCGTTAGCGGCACAAAAAGGAAGTGGTACATCGCGGTCAAGGCAAACTGTAAGCGCGACAGTTCGACTATATCTAACATCATGACTCCTTGCTCATCGCATGAAGACTCCGAAAATGAACCGAGAAGCTCTGGCTCATACGCATGCCCCAATACAAAAGTTATTTGTTGGCCCGTCCGCAGCGCGTTTCACCTGAAAGTGAAGCCACGCCACGTCAAGGTTACAAATACGTTAACGAAAACCCAATTGATTCCCCAATATATTACGCCGCAATAACCTTACAATAAATATGTTTTTATTGTTCCAGTTTTACATTTTTCGACGGTGATCAATATATAGCGAAGATAGCCTGTTTAGGCCAATTTGACTTGCGACAATTTAACGTTTTTTGAAGAATTTTTCCAAGCATTAAGCATTGATATAAATCAATTTTTACTCTACGTGTTAATTATGTAGCTCAATAAAGAATATTGGTGAACTTAATGTTAATGTTGTGTTTAAAGTATGGCTTGCTTGGTTACTGAAAAGAGAGATATGAGAATCATAGGTAATATTATTTAACGCCGCGGGGAAAAATGAAAAAAATGCGCCGATCCTAATAATGCTAGACTGCTCACAGTATTTTTCCTGTTTTCTTATGCCCTTCTCTTCTGTTTTTTCACTATCTAAAACCCTTGCCTGTCGCGAATTGCGGAAATATTTCCTTCAGCAACCACGCTGCCGGGATTATATTCATGAAATAATTCATAAAATCAATATGATAGATAAGGTTTTTCACGGAGCAGGCATTCCGCCGGTTCAGCGGATGTTCTGGCGAGATGGATAACGCCCATAAAAAAGGCCACCTGACGGTGGCCAACCATGTCGAAATCGGACAGATTTCTGCTTCGGAGAAGCAGAGAGGGTTTACTTGATGATAGCTTTCAGCGCTTCGCCGATATCGGCCAGGCTGCGAACGGTTTTCACACCAGCGGCTTCCAGGGCGGCGAATTTCTCATCAGCAGTACCTTTACCGCCAGCGATGATGGCGCCCGCGTGGCCCATACGCTTGCCTTTCGGCGCGGTCACGCCCGCGATGTAGCCGACAACCGGCTTGGTCACGTGCTCTTTGATGTAGGCTGCCGCTTCTTCTTCCGCGCTGCCGCCGATCTCACCGATCATCACGATCGCTTCGGTCTGCGGATCTTCCTGGAACAGCTTCAGGATATCGATGAAGTTGGAGCCCGGGATCGGGTCGCCGCCGATACCGACGCAGGTAGACTGGCCGAAGCCGTAGTCGGTGGTCTGCTTAACCGCTTCATAGGTCAGGGTACCGGAACGGGAAACGATGCCCACTTTACCCGGCTTGTGAATGTGACCCGGCATGATGCCGATTTTGCATTCGCCCGGGGTGATAACGCCTGGGCAGTTCGGGCCAATCATGCGCACGCCCGCTTCGTCCAGCTTCACTTTCACGGTCAGCATATCCAGCGTCGGGATGCCTTCGGTGATGGTGATAATCAGCTTAATGCCCGCGTCGATTGCTTCCAGAATGGAGTCTTTGCAGAACGGCGCCGGAACGTAGATAACGGTCGCGGTCGCGCCGGTCGCTTCAACAGCTTCGCGCACGGTATTAAATACCGGCAGGCCCAGGTGGGTGGTGCCGCCTTTGCCTGGCGTCACGCCGCCAACCATTTGCGTACCGTAAGCGATCGCTTGTTCAGAGTGGAAGGTCCCCTGGCTACCGGTGAAGCCCTGGCAGATAACCTTGGTATCTTTATTAATTAAAACTGACATTATTTCCCCTCCACTGCGGCAACAACCTGCTGTGCTGCGTCCGTCAGACTTTTCGCTGCAATAATATTCAGGCCGCTGTCAGCCAGTTTTTTCGCGCCCAGTTCGGCGTTGTTACCTTCCAGACGAACCACGACCGGAACGTTAACCCCAACTTCCGCTACCGCGCCGATGATGCCGTCAGCGATCAGGTCGCAACGCACGATGCCGCCGAAGATGTTAACCAGCACTGCTTTCACATTGTCATCAGAAAGGATGATTTTGAACGCTTCGGTCACGCGCTCTTTGGTCGCGCCGCCGCCAACGTCGAGGAAGTTAGCCGGTTCGCCGCCGTGCAGCTTAACGATGTCCATGGTGCCCATCGCTAGGCCTGCGCCGTTGACCATGCAGCCGATGTTGCCGTCGAGCGCAACGTAGTTCAGTTCCCACTGCGCCGCCTGCGCTTCGCGCGGATCTTCCTGAGACTGGTCGCGCATTTCGCGCAGATCCGGCTGGCGGAACAGCGCGTTGCCGTCAGCGCCCAGTTTGCCGTCGAGGCAGATCAGGTCGCCCTGCTTAGTGATAACCAGCGGGTTGATTTCGATCAGCGCCAGGTCGCGCTCAAGGAAAATGGTCGCCAGACCCATGAAAATCTTGGTGAACTGCTGAACCTGCTTACCTTCCAGACCCAGTTTGAACGCCAGTTCACGCCCCTGGTAAGGCATCGGGCCCGCCAGCGGATCGATGGCGATCTTGTGGATCAGGTGCGGGGTTTCTTCCGCGACTTTTTCGATTTCTACGCCGCCTTCAGTCGACGCCATGAACACCACGCGACGAGAGCTACGATCAACGACCGCGCCCAGATACAGCTCTTTATCGATATCGGTCGCCGCTTCCACCAGAATCTGGTTGACCGGCTGGCCGTTGGCATCGGTTTGGTAGGTCACCAGGCGTTTGCCCAGCCAATGCTCAGCAAAAGCGCGGATCTCTTCTTTGCTCTTAACTACTTTCACACCGCCCGCTTTACCGCGGCCACCAGCGTGAACCTGACATTTCACTACCCACGGACCCGCGCCGATTTTTGAAGCGGCTTCTTCTGCTTCACGCGGAGTAGTACAGGCATAACCCACCGGCGCCGGTAAGCCATAGCGGGCAAAAAGTTGTTTTGCCTGATATTCATGTAAGTTCATGTGTTCAGTCCATCCTTCAGGGTGTAATTATCTTTAAACCTGTAGGCCTGATAAGACGCGCTAGCGTCGCCATCAGGCATCTAATCAACGCCGGATGGCGGCAAAAATGCCTTATCCGGCCTACGGTAAGTCATACTCTTACTGACTACACGTCCAGCAGCAGACGAGTCGGATCTTCCAGCAGCTCTTTAATCGCCACCAGGAAGCCAACCGATTCACGCCCATCGATCAGACGGTGGTCATAGGAAAGCGCCAGGTACATCATCGGCAGGATCTCTACCTTGCCATTCACCGCCATCGGACGGTCTTTAATGGCATGCATACCCAGGATGGCGCTCTGCGGTGGGTTGATGATCGGCGTGGACATCAGGGAACCGAAAACGCCGCCGTTGGTAATGGTGAAGTTACCGCCGGTCAGGTCATCTACGGTCAGCTTGCCGTCACGGCCTTTCACCGCCAGCTCTTTGATATTCTTTTCGATGTCCGCCATGCCCAGCAGGTCAACGTCACGCAGAACCGGGGTTACCAGGCCGCGCGGAGTGGACACTGCCATGCTGACATCGAAGTAGTTGTGGTAAACCACGTCGTCGCCATCGATGGAAGCGTTCACTTCCGGATAGCGTTTCAGCGCTTCAACCACTGCTTTCACGTAGAAGGACATGAAGCCCAGACGGATACCGTGACGTTTTTCGAAGGCATCGCCGTACTGCTTACGCAGATCCATAATCGGCTTCATGTTGACTTCGTTAAAGGTCGTCAGCATGGCGGTGGAATTTTTCGCTTCCAGCAGACGCTCGGCCACGCGTTTACGCAGACGGGTCATCGGGACGCGTTTTTCTGAACGGTGACCCAGCTGCGGCGCTGGTGTCGCTGCCGCGGTAGCCGCTGGCGCTTTGGCTTCAGCCGCCGCCGGGGCTTTCGCCAGATGTTTCTCGACGTCTTCACGAGTCAGACGGCCACCCACGCCGGTACCTTTGATGGCAGCGGCGTCGAGGTTGTGCTCCGCCAGCAGACGACGGATCGCCGGGCTGAGCGCATCGTTGTTCTGCTCTTCCAGAGAAGCCTGCTGGCGCTGCGCCGGGGTGGACGCTTTCGCATCCGCTTTTTCGCTGGTTTCTTTACCTGCGCTGTTGCCTTCACGCAGGCGGCCAAGGATCTGGCGAGACAGGACGGTAGCGCCCTCGTCTTCCAGCACTGCATCCAGAATGCCGTCCGCTGATGCCGGTACTTCCAGTACCACTTTGTCAGTTTCGATTTCGACCAGAACTTCGTCACGGACGACCGCGTCGCCCGGTTTTTTATGCCAGGTGGCGACGGTTGCGTCAGCTACGGACTCAGGCAGGTCGGGAACCAGAATATCTACGCTACTCATTGTGTATCCTTTAATTAATCGACGTTCAGCGCGTCATTGACCAGATCTTGTTGCTGTTTCTGGTGAACGGACATGTACCCTACCGCCGGAGAGGCGGAGGCCGGGCGGCCTGCATAACGCAGAGAGGCCCCAAATGGAACTACTTCACGAAGGTGGTGCTGGCTGCAGTACCATGCGCCCTGGTTGAGCGGCTCTTCCTGGCACCAGACAAAATCATGTACGTGCGAGTAAGCTTTCAGCGCTTCCTGCACCGCCTGATGCGGGAACGGGTAGAGCTGTTCGATACGCACGATGGCGACATCTTTTTGCTCGTTTTTGCGGCGCTGTTCCAGCAGGTCGTAGTAAACCTTACCAGAGCACAGTACGACGCGCTTCACGGCTTGCGGATCGAGTTCGTCGATTTCGCCGATGGCCGGCATAAAGGTGCCGTTCGCCAGTTCGTCCATGCTGGAGACCGCCAGCGGGTGGCGCAGCAGAGACTTCGGCGACATCACCACCAGCGGACGGCGCATACCGCGCAGCGCCTGACGACGCAGCATATGGTAAACCTGTGCCGGGGTGGACGGTACGCAAACCTGCATGTTCTGCTCAGCGCACAGCTGCAGATAGCGTTCCAGACGCGCGGAGGAGTGCTCCGGGCCCTGCCCTTCGTAGCCGTGCGGCAGCAACATCACCAGACCGCACATCCGGCCCCATTTCTGTTCGCCAGAGGAGATGAACTGATCAATCACCACCTGCGCGCCGTTGGCGAAGTCGCCGAACTGCGCTTCCCAGATGGTCAGCGTACGCGGCTCTGCGGTGGCGTAACCGTATTCGAACGCCAGCACGGCTTCTTCAGACAGCACCGAGTCCCAGACGCGGAACTGGCCCTGGCCGTTGTGCACATGCTGCAGCGGGGTATAGGTAGAACCGTTGCTCTGGTTATGGATAACCGCGTGACGGTGGAAGAAGGTGCCGCGACCGGAGTCTTCACCGGACAGGCGCACCGGAATGCCTTCGTCAACCAGGGTGGCATAAGCCAGGTTTTCAGCGCCGCCCCAATCGAACAGCTTCTCGCCAGCGGCCATCAGTTGGCGATCGCCGTAGATTTTCGCTACACGGGACTGCATTTCGATACCTTCCGGCACCGTACTGATGCGTTTAGCCAGCTCTTGCAGACGTTTCGGATCCACTTTATCCGGATAGCTCTCGTCCCACTCGTGGTTGAGGTAGGGAGACCAGGTAAAGGAGTGCATATTCATCGGACGCCACTCCTCTACCACGCATTCGCCGGCATCCAGCGCATCGCGGTAAAGGTTAACCTGCTCAGTCGCGTCTTCCAGCGTCGCAACTTTCTCCTGCTCCAGCTTGTCAGCATAGATTTTGCGCGGGGTCGGATGCTTTTTGATTTTCTGGTACATCAGCGGCTGGGTTGCGCTCGGCTCGTCGGCTTCGTTATGGCCGTGACGGCGGTAGCACACCAGGTCGATAAAGACATCGCGTTTGAAGGTATTACGGAAATCCAGCGCCAGACGGGTAACGAAAGCAACGGCTTCCGGGTCATCCGCGTTAACGTGGAAAATCGGCGCCTGAACCATCTTACCGATATCGGTACAGTATGGCGTAGAACGCGCATCCAGCGGGTTGGAGGTGGTAAAGCCAACCTGGTTGTTGATAACGATACGCACGGTACCGCCGACTTCGTAACCGCGGGCTTTCGACATGTTCAGGGTTTCCTGAACCACGCCCTGGCCGGTAACGGCGGCGTCGCCGTGGATGGTAATAGGCAGAACTTTGTTGCTGCTTGGCTCGTCCAGACGATCCAGACGGGCGCGTACGGAACCGATAACCACCGGGCTGACGATCTCCAGGTGCGACGGGTTAAACGCCAGCGCCAGGTGGACCAGACCGCCTTCGGTTTCCATATCGGAAGAGAAGCCCATGTGGTACTTCACGTCGCCGGTGCCGAGGTGTTCTTTATGTTTGCCCGCGAACTCGTCGAACAGGTCCTGCGGTTTTTTACCCAGCACGTTGACCAGCACGTTCAGACGGCCACGGTGCGCCATGCCCAGCACCACTTCGCGGGTGCCGCTTTTGCCTGCATGGCGGATCATCTCTTTGAGCATCGGGATCAGGGCATCACCCCCTTCCAGCGAGAAGCGTTTCGCCCCCGGGAATTTGGCGCCGAGGTAGCGTTCCAGCCCTTCTGCAGCGGTCAGTTCACTGAGGAAGCGCTTTTTCTCTGCCGCGGTGAAGCTCGCTTTACCGGCTACCGATTCAATACGCTGCTGGATCCAGCGTTTTTCCTCAGTAGAGGTGATATGCATGTATTCCGCGCCGATGGAGCCGCAGTAGGTTTGCTTGAGGGCGGCAATCAGGTCGCCCAGCTTCATCGTG
>NZ_PJDK01000087.1:0-19568 GCF_002837615.1 Klebsiella sp. X1-16S-Nf21 | reverse complement strand
ATATATCCGGTAACAATAAATAACGACAAAATAATAGCCGTGAGTATTCGATTCAAGATCCAACCCTTACTCTATAATAATCTTAGAAACTTGCCAGGCCGATCGGGAATAATAGATCTGGTTTTGTAATTCAGTGCTGCTGTCGTAAGGGTAGACGATAAATAATGGACCTTTATCACGAACGCGCATATATTCGCCGTTCATTTTTAAGGCCATAATGACCGGGAATTTATAAAAATCATCAATCGGGATAATGGTGGTGTAGTCGTTAAGCGCCAGCACGCGGGCGGATTTACCCTTAGCGCCGACTAAATCCATGAGTTTATTAAGGGGAATACCATCGAAACGAACCTTACCGGTGTACCAGGGGGTGGTGGTTTCCACCGTTTTCATCCCCAGTTTTTCCAGCGCCGCGAGGTCAAAAACGGCTTTGTCACCGACGTTCGTATTCCCGATTTTTCCGGAAATGGTCAGTACAGGTTTTCCTGTCGGCGCAGGCAGTTTTTCAGCGTAAGCCGAAGGCAACATGACAGAACAAAATAACACTGCAAGAAGTAGACGCATTTAACTCACCATTCCAGAGAAGGAGACATGTTAAGTGTAAACCATTTACGTCAATTCTTAAAAGGTGTCCCTCTTTGTTATCCGTTGATTTAATTAAAAGTATAAGCTGGCTGGCAAATTGCCAGATTGTTTAGTACAGGGTGTGATTTAGCCCGCCTTTCCCGTCGCTTCTTTTTTGCGCCATCTCCCCGCTTAGCAGGCAAACTACTTTCCTCCACGGCCGCTGCGCGGTAGTCTCAACGCTGACGCAACAGTAAAAGCGTCTCATTCCAATAACGACAAATTATGTGACAGACAGGACAGGGTATGGATTCAACAATAAGCGTGCAGCCCGCCGAGGCGCCAGATTCACTGCTTCGCGCCCGGCGGGCGGCATGGGGCAGTTTTGCCGGCGCGGTGGTCGACTGGTACGATTTTCTTCTCTATGGCATTACCGCCGCGCTGGTGTTTAACCGCGAGTTTTTCCCGCAGATCGGCCCGGCGATGGGGACGCTTGCCGCCTTTGCCACCTTCGGCGTCGGGTTTCTCTTTCGCCCGCTCGGCGGGATTATCTTTGGCCACTTCGGCGACCGCCTCGGGCGTAAACGGATGCTGATGATGACCGTCTGGATGATGGGTATCGCCACCGCCTGCATCGGCCTGCTCCCCTCGTTCAGCCAGATCGGCTGGTGGGCGCCGGCGCTGCTGGTGTTCCTGCGGGCCGTTCAGGGGTTTGCCGTCGGCGGGGAATGGGGCGGCGCGGCGCTGCTCTCGGTGGAGAACGCCCCGCAGGGGAAAAAAGCCTTTTACAGCAGCGGGGTGCAGGTAGGCTACGGCGTCGGCCTGCTGCTCTCCACCGGGCTGGTATCGCTGATCAGCAGCCTGACCACCGACGAGCAGTTCCTCAGCTGGGGCTGGCGCTTACCGTTCCTGTTCAGCGTGGTGCTGGTCCTTATTGCGCTGTGGATCCGTAACGGCATGGCGGAATCGCAGGAATTTGAAGCGCAGCAGAGCCAGGCCAACCTTCAGCCGGAGAAAAAGCGACTACCGGTGGTAGAAGCCCTGCTTCGCCATCCGGGAGCGTTTTTACTGATTATCGCCCTGCGGCTGTGCGAACTGCTGACGATGTATATCGTCACCGCCTTCGCCCTCAACTATTCCACGCAAAACCTCGGCCTGCCGCGCGAGCTGTTTCTCAACATCGGCCTGCTGGTGGGCGGACTCAGTTGCCTGACTATCCCCTGCTTCGCCTGGCTGGCAGACCGCTTTGGTCGCCGACGGATCTATATCACCGGCGCGCTGATCGGCACGCTGAGCGGTTTTCCGTTCTTTATGGCGCTGGAGAGTCAGTCTGTTTTCTGGATCCTGTTCTTCGCCCTGATGCTGGCCAATATCGCCCATGATATGGTGGTCTGCGTCCAGCAGCCGATGTTTACCGAGCTGTTCGGCGCCAGCTATCGCTATAGCGGCGCCGGCGTCGGCTACCAGGTGGCGAGCGTGGTCGGCGGCGGTTTTACGCCGTTTATCGCCGCGGCGCTGGTCACCTTCTCCGGCGGTTCATGGCACAGCGTGGCCCTCTATCTGACCGCGGGATGCCTGCTGTCGGCGCTCACCGCCCTGCTGATGAAAAAACAGACCGTCCACTGACCCACCTGCGGGGGGCGTGACCCGCGCCCTCCGGTAAGGAGAATGCATGTCTCTGTTATCGCTGGCCGACTGCTGGCCTCGCCGTTTTACCCCCTCCTCGCTGGCGCTGCAGTTTTGCGAGGACCCCACCCAGGCGGAACAGCCGCTGTTTGCCAAAGCCAGCGCCGGGGAGGCCGTCGCCCAACTCTGGCAGGCGCCGCAGGGATTTGTGGTGCCGGGGAGCTATCGTCAGTTTGCGGATCTGCCGGCAGTCAGTGCGCATTTTGCCGCGCGCGGCTGGCCGGTATGGCTTCGCCGCTCCGGGGGCGGTCTGGTGCCTCAGGGGCCGGGCATTATCAACCTTAGCCTCGCCTGGCCGGTGCAGCAGTCGCTCGGCGAGGCCGCCGAACCCATCTATCACTCGCTGTGCGCGGTGCTGCAGCGTACCCTCGCGCGCTTCGGCGTTGCCAGCCACGCCCGGGCGGTAAACGGTTCCTTTTGCGATGGCCGGTATAACCTCGCCTGCGGGGAGGGCGAGGCGGCGCGCAAGATTGTCGGTACCGCCCAGTACTGGCGGCCGCTGACGGCAGGCCGCGGCCATGTGGTGCTGGCCCATGCGGTGATCCTTATTGACGCCGATCTGAGCGCGGCGCATCAGGCGGCGAACGCCTTTGAAGCGCAGCTCGGCAGCGAGCGGGTCTATTGCGCCGACAAAACCGTCACCCTCGCGCAGCGGCTTCCCGGCGAGCGCCATCTGCTTCCCCGCTTTAGCGAGGCGCTGGCGCGGGAGCTGGACGCGGCTCGCTAAAGGTCGCTTTCAGGTAGCGGCTGAAGGTTTCCACCGCGCGCGACACGCGCGGGGTATAGGGCCGGATGACGTACAGCTTATCGGCAAACACCTCCACCGGCTGCCACGCCGGGAGCAGCTCCTGCACCAGCCCGCGACCGATGGCCTCCCGGGCGCTGAAATCCGGCAGCAGCGCCACCCCAAGCCCCGCCAGCACGGCATCGCGTAGCGACTCGCTGTTATTCGTGGCGAAGGGCCCCTGCACATTGATGGTCACCCGTTCATCGGGCGCCTGGCGGGAGGCGAACGTCCACTGCGGGCGCTGTGGCCCACGGGGATAGGTCAGGCACTGGTGGTGGCGCAGATCGTCGGGGGTCTCCGGGCGGCCATGGCGGCGAATATAGTCGGCGGACGCGACGATCAGCGTCGCGGTGTGACACAGCGGCCAGGCGACGTGGGTGTCCGGGAGCGCCTCGCGCCGACAGTGGCGGATGGCAAGATCGAACCCTTCGCTGGCCAGAGAGACCAGCCGGTCGGTCACCTCCAGCTGCAAATGCAGCTGGGGATGCTGATGCAAAAACGGCGCGATCGCCGGGACCAGCTGCTGGCGGGAAAAGGCCACCGGCGCGGTCAGGCGCAGCGTTCCCCGCAGCGGCCCGCCCTCATCGCAGGCGCCGGTGAAAATATCCCGCAACTGACCAAACGGCTCGTTGAGTTCCGCCACCAGCCGCAGTCCGTCTTCGCTGAGGCTCACGCTGCGGGTAGTGCGATGGACCAGGGTTTTGCCAGTCACCCGCTCCAGCTCGCTGATTTTCTGGCTGATAGCCGACTTGCTGATCCCCAGCTTTTCCGCGGCCCGGGTATAGCTTTTTTGCTCTTCCAGCACCGTCAGCCAGTACAGATGGGCCCAGTAACTCTCCGGACGACTCTCGCTCATGTGATTGTTCACCAGTAAAAACAATGTATTCAACTATAGCGGTTCTTGCCCGCGACGGCATCGGCTAGCATCCTGTTCAGCCCGTCATTATTCCCTAACGATAAGGAACACCTGCATGCCATTACTGACATTTGACCTGATTGAAGGCCGTACGGAACAGGAGATCAGAACCCTGCTGGATGCCGCCCATCGCGCCGTGCTGCGTGCCTTCGAGGTACCGGAACGCGACCGCTACCAGATTGTTCACGAAAACAAAGCCCACCATATGGTGATTGACGATACCGGCCTCGGACTGACCCGCACGCGGGATCTGGTGGTGGTGCGGGTCTATACCAGCCCGCGCAGCGAGGCGCAGAAGCAACGCTTCTTCGCCCTGTTGCAGGAGGAGCTGGCGGAGCACTGCGGCCTGAGCGGCGATGATGTGATGGTGTCGATTATCAGTAATCAGAAAGGTGACTGGAGCTTTGGCCGCGGGGTCGCGCAGTATCTTACCGGCGATCTGTAACCCGCAGCCCGAAGCGCGCCCTTAGCGGCGGGCAGCCATCGCGATGCGCTGGCGCGCCTGCTGCTCGATATTCTCCAGCAGTTCCTGGACATCGTCTTCATCAATGTCGAGGAACTGGCCTTCCAGCAGCGCGGCGTGAATATCCTCCCGGGTGACCGAGATGCCCAGTGGCACCGCCCGGGGCTTGACCTCCTCCGCCGCCAGCGAATGCGGATAGCGGCGGCCAACCAGGTTATTAAACACGATGGCCAGCAGCGCCAGCATCAGCGAGTTGAGCAGCACCGGCGTCAGCACAAAGTGATAGCCTTCGCTGTGCACCCCGGCGCCGCCGAGGATCGCCGTCAGGGCCACCGCGCCGCCGGGGGGATGCAGACAGCGCAGAAAATACATCCCGGCGATCGCCAGCGCGGCCGCCAGCCCGCAGGCCAGCGCCGGGTCGGGAACCAGCATGCCCACCGTGACGCCGATCAGCGCCGACAGCACATTACCGCCGACAATCGACCACGGCTGCGCCAGCGGGCTGCTCGGCACGCCAAATAACAGCACCGCCGACGCGCCCATGGGGGCAATAAACCACAAATTGACTTCGCCGAGCAGCCAGTGGCTGAACATGCTGGTTACCGCCAGCCCGGTGCCGGCGCCAATGGATCCCAGCACGATATGCCGGCGGGCCACCGGTAGCGCGTGCGGCTTCAGGCGCCCAAGGAAAATCCGCAGCCGTGAAAACAGCCCCGCTGAAATGACACTCAACATCGCTTTATCGCTTAGGTCATAGGAATTACTTATATTTTATTTTCTTTTTTTAACCTTACATTAACAACCATGTATTTCACAGGGGGATAGCGCGGGCAATCTTGTCCAGAGGGCACAGGGCTGTGAATTCTCGCGTGGGCTGATAGAATCCCTTTTCTGTCAGGGGGATACCCCTTTTGCGAACTGAAGGTCATAACCCAGTGAATAATAAAATCTCTTTAGCGAAAGAAGTGGCATGGGCCAGCCAGAATATGCCGCGTACCCTGCGTCAGGTCGCCGCCCTGCCCGACCTCAGCGGCGTGCGCCTGGCCTGCTGTATGCACCTCGACATGAAAATGATCCCGCTGGTGCAGGGGATCCTCGACAAGGGCGCTCAGGTCTTTTTAACCACCTGTAACCCCACCACCGTGCAGGACGACGTGGTGGCCTGGCTGGTGGAGCGCGGCGCCGAGGCCTGCGCGTGGCGCAATATGAGCGACGCCGACTGGCAACAGTCATGGGAAAAAGCGATTGCCTGGCAGCCCACTCACCTGTGCGAGATGGGCGCCGATATCACCACCCTGCTCCACCAGCGCGGCGAGTTCGGTAACATCGTGGCGGGTCTGGAAGCCACTGGCTCGGGCGTCAATCGGCTGGGCGATATTCAGCCAGGCTATCCGATCTTTAACTGGGACGATCTGCCGGTCAAAGAGGGGCTGCACAACCGCCATATGGTCGGTCTCACCGCCTGGCACACCTTCTTCCAGACCACTCATCTCACCCTGCATGAGAAAAAAGTGCTGGTGATCGGCTACGGCCTGGTCGGCCAGGGCGTCGCGGCGGCGGCAAAAGCCTTTGGCGGTCAGGTGATGGTGGCGGAGATCGATCCTGCCCGTCGTCTGCAGGCGGCCTACGACGGCTGGCACGTGGTGGATCTGCAGGAGGCTATCGCCTCGGCGGACGTGGTGGCCACGGCGACAGGCGGGAAAAACGTGGTTAATCGCCAGGCGCTGGAGCGCGCGAAAGCGGGAGTCTTTATCCTTAACGTCGGCCACGTGGCGGAAGAGATCGACGGCGAGTACCTGCGCCAGTACCCTCAGGAAGAGGTGATGCCGTATATCAACGCCTACCGCATGGCCGACAAAACCATCTATCTGCTGGCCAATGGTTCGATGCTCAACCTGACCGCGGGCTTCGGCGATAGCCTGAACGCTTTTGACGTCACCCTGGCGGTGATGGCCAGCGGCATCCGCCATATTGTCACCGACGGCAAGCGCGCCCCGGCGCAGGTTTACCTCCTGCCCCAGGCGGTCTGGCAGCAGGCGCTGTAAACGCAGCGCATCGTCCCCCCATCGTGGGGACGATGCGCTTTACCATCAGGACGAGGGCGCGGTATCGGGCAGCACAATGTTGCTCTGCGCCAGCGTTCCCATCTGGTTGTACATCACGCTGGCGGCCTCCAGCAGGTGCATGGCCAGCGCGGCGCCGCTGCCCTCTCCCAGGCGCATGTCCATATCGAGATAGGGCCGCAGACCCAGCGCGTCCAGGGCGATCTGCGCCCCTTTCTCCGCCGACAAATGCGAAGGGACAAGATAAGGATGCGCCGCCGGGGCCATGCGACACGCCGCCAGGGCAGAGGCATAGGAGAGGAAGCCATCCAGCACCACCGGCAGGCCACAGGAGGCCGCCCCGAGGATCACCCCGGTCATGCCCACCAGATCGTAACCGCCCACCTTCGCCAGGACATCCAGCCCCTCCTCCGGGTTCGGCTGGTTAAGGGCTATCGCCTGGCGCACCACCGCCACCTTATGGCCCCGCTGCGCCAGCGGCAGATTGGCCCCACAGCCCACCACGGCGTCAGGATCGCTGCCCGTCAGGACACTGATCACGGCTGCGGCCGGGGTGGTATTGGCCATTCCCAGTTCGCCGACGCCAAAAACTTTCACCCCGTCGGCGGCGAGCTGGCGGGTGAGATGCATGCTGGCCAGCAGCACCGTCTCCGCCTGCTGGCGACTCATCGCCGCCGTCCGGGCGATATTCCCGCTACCGCGGGCCACCTTGAGGTTAATCAGGCCCGGCAGCGGGTCGGCATCGATGCCGACATCCACCACCTGCACCCTGGCCCCGGCCTGCGCCGCCAGCACGCAGACGCCGGTGTTGCCCCGCACCATATTGCCGGCATGAATGGCCGTCACCACCTGCGGCGAAGGCGTCACGCCTTCATGCCAGACGCCATGGTCGGCGCACATGACCACTATCGCCTTCTCCGCCAGCGCCAGCTGCCCCTGCAGCCCCGGCAGACCAGCCAGTTGCACGGCCAGCGTCTCCAGACGGCCAAGGCTACCGGGCGGCTTTAACAGGCCATCAATATGCTGCTGAGCGCGCGCCATGCCCGCCACATCGGGCTGCGGAATGGCAGCCAGTAACGCAGAAAGTGTTTCCATTCTGTTCCTCACCGTTGGCGCCAGGCCTTACAGCAGCGCCAGTAAAAAGAGTAATTCACCCAGCTCAATCGCCGCCCCGAGAGTATCCCCGGTCTGCCCGCCGAGGGTTCGCTTCAGCGCCCATCCCAGACCCCAGATCAGCACCAGGGTGATCAGCGCGGCGCGCAGGCCCTGCAGCCCCAGCAGGACGGTGGCCAGCGCTACCCCCATCGCCATCGTCACCAGCGTCTGCTGCAGGCTAACTTTGCCAATAAACAGATTGCCCAGCCCCTTTTCCCGCGCGTAGCGATGACGATACATCAGCAGCACCGCCATTCCGCGACCGACGGCGCAGGCCGCCGCCAGCGCGGCGATGGGGTGGGTATCGCGCAGCAGCAGCTCGCCGACTACCAGCACTTTCGCCACCAGCACGAAGATCAGCGCCAGCCCGCCGTGGGTGCCCAGCCGGCTGTCGCGCATGATCTCCAGCATCCGATCGCGGGTGCGGGCGGAGAAGATGCCGTCGCAGGTATCAGCCAGCCCGTCAAGGTGAAATCCGCCGGTCAGCAGCGCCAGCGCCAGCACGCCGAACAGCGCCGCCAGCGGGACGCCGCACCACGGCTGCAGGAGGAGCGCCACTGCGCCGGCGATGGCGCCGAGCAGTAAACCGACCAGCGGAAAGGTGACGATACTGCGCTGGTACTGTTCGATCTCCAGGCCCTGAGATAACCGCGCCGGGACCGGCAGGCGGCTGATAAACGAGAGTGCAGCAAAGAATGACTTAATCACGTGAGGTTGACTCCTGTCGGCGAAAGCAGCGGAAGAGTTCGGTCGCGCCCGGTCAGCACCTGAGTTTGTCTTCTGGCGAATCGATCGTCGGAGAGGTGAGAGGTGTTGAGATATCGCTCTGACGCCGCTGCGTCAGATGCCCGGCCAGGATGAGAGAAACCTTTCCGATATCAATACGTTTTCGCGGGGCAGTATAGCAAAGAGTCGGTGAGGAGAGTCAGTTGCCGGGACAAAGTTTTGCAGAAAAAGAGACGAATGGGGAGGTAGAGCAGAACAGCCCGGCGACGTCGATCGCCGCCGGACCGGCAGGGATTAGCCTTCGACTTTGGCTTCGCCCATCACTTTCAGTTTTTTGGAGATGTCGCGGCGCTCTTTGGACAGCTCGGCATTTTTGATGATGTAATCATCAACGCGATCTTCGTAATCGCTCTTCATGCTGGCGATGATGCCCTGGATAGCTTCCACGCTCATGCCCGGTTTGATGTAGTCGCTGAGGTTGTCCAGCAGCAGAACACGCTTCTGGTTATCACGGATCTTTTTCTCAACGTCCTGAATTTCACGCTGCAGTTTGTTCTTACGACGGTACAGACGAACAAACTCCAGTACGTCCTGGAAAGAAGGCTTAGTTGTTTCCATTTTTACACCCCTAATAATTGAGATTCGGATTCGTAAAGCGACTGCGTTATAGGGCTAACATAACTGCTAGCAGTCGCTGATGACAATGTTTTTTCCTTTGCGTTTATCATAACCCTAAACGCTGCTGAATCGAAACAACCCATGCAGTTACCCGGTGCATCTGGTGCTTATTTGCGCAACGCGCGGCAGATCAGATGCGACAGCAGCTCCAGCTGGCGCGCCAGTTCAATCGAGAGCCAAACATAGCCATGAATTGGGGTTTCCGCCAGGCTGTCGTCACCCTGCTCTTTCATCAGCTGGCGCAGTTCGAGAACGATCTCATTCAGCTTTTCATTGTTGGCGCGCACAGGCTGAGGGTTCCCTTCATACAAGGCGTGGGCGATGGCCAACAGCGTCTGCTGGGTCATCTGCTGCGTCTCCCGCAGGGTGTGCGCATTGAGCATCACAAAATGACCCGGACGGGTGGCCCACCAGGCGTTGATCTGCAGCTCCAGCATGCAGACGAGGTTGCGGCTGACGGTCTGGATAGCCTCGAAGATCGCCTTCTGGATGTGCGTCTCTTTGCTGGCGGGGGTGATCAGCCCGCGCATTTTGACGACGTCGTTCAGCGCCTGTTGGAGATGCTTTTCCAGCCGCGGCCGATCCACCAGATTTGGCGAGAAGCCGGCCTGGTAGAGGCGGTTAAAGTTGGTGACATAGCTGGCCATCTGGATGCGCCAGTGGATGAACGCCCGCTGCGGCCAGATACCGGTAAACAGCATCGCCAGCAGCGAGCCGAAGATCACGTCGCCGCTTCGCCACAGCGCGGTATGCATATCGCCGGGCGGCGCCCCGACCACCACCGACAGGGTAATGCCGATCAGCAGTGCCTGATAGGGTTTCTTGCCCAGCGCCAGCCAGCCGCAGAGGAACATCGCCGCCGCGCACCAGAGGACCATCAGCGGCAGGGAGATGAGCTCAAGCTTCAGCGCCACCAGCCCCAGCGCCGAGCCGAGGATCGTGCCGCCGATGCGCTGAAACGCCCGCGGCACGACGTTGCCCCAGAAGGAGATAGGACCCATCACCACCACCAGGGTGATGAGAGGCCAGGTCCCCTCAGGCACGTTCAGCAGCCGCACCAGCAAAAAAGTGAGCACAAAGGCCAGCGCAATCCGCACGCCATGCACCACCCGATAATGGCGATACAAGCGGATCTCAAATGGCTTGAGTGATTTATCAGCGCGCACAACCCTCTCCGGCAAAACGAAAAGGCCAATTGTAACTGCTTTTTCGCCCGGAGCGTGCCGGGAATGTAAAAATCCTTGTCCGGAACAGGGGTAAACCGCTACGACGCTACGCGCTCAACGGGGACATACATGTCGATATCCCAGTAGCCGTCGTGGTTGCCGTCGTTGAGATAGATCTCAAAACAGGGCCTGGGGGCCACGCGATACGTTGTGCTCTGCAGCAGGCTGTCGAAAAACTGCATCCACGGGGTGGCAAAATCGTAATCCACCACCCGCGCGCGGGCGCAGGCGTAATCCCCGCCGGCAACCGCCGCCAGTATCACCCCTTCGCTGTTGGCGGGAATGACGTAATCCTCGTCAACGGCGACCACGGTGGCGCAGCGCAGTTTTTCCGCCGGCACTTCCTCCGGGTTATCGTAGTAGACGGCAAGCCATTCACGGGCGGGCACCTGATGGTTCTCAACCCACATCATCAGTTGCTCAAACCCCTGCTTGACCGTTTGATCCCAGGGCCCGACCAGATGGAAACCGGCAATGGTTTTCTTGCCGAGGGTGGTGATACTGTAGTTCATCTTGCCTCCTTTGGGGATAAATGACTGTATGAATATACAGTTAATTTAACAGGAGATCCCCCCTCAGTATGTGCGCGAATTCACAGAGTCGCCATCACACTGCTGAAAAAACAGGCGCCCCGCCAGCAGGAGCGACAGACGAAAAAAAACCGCCTGCAAAGAGGCGGTTATCATGGTTACAGCTCGTGGTGCAGGTAATCGCTCATTCGCGAGAACACCCCGCCTTTATTGATGCTCTCGAGGGTGACCAGCGGATAGTGCCCCACCACCTTGTCGCCGTCATACAGCGAAATCTCGCCGACCCGCTGGTTGGCGGCGATCGGCGCCTCCAGATCCTTCTTATCCAGCACATATTTCGCTTTAATCCGCGACACTTCCGCCTTCGGCAGCGCTAACCAGAAATCCTGATCGGTGCCGAGCTTAATCTGCTCTTTATCGCCGTACCAGATGCGTTCGGTGCCGACCTTCTGGCCTTTCTGCAGCACCTGCACGGTGTCAAAGTTCTGCTGCCCCCAGTGCAGCAGTTTAGCGGCCTGCTGCTCGCGGCCTTTCGGACTGTCCGCCCCCATCACCACGGCGATCAGCCGGCGCTGGCCATCCACCGCCGAGGCGATCAGGTTGAACCCGGCGCCCGAGGTGTGGCCCGTTTTCAGGCCATCGACGTTCATGGTTTTATCCCACAGCAGACCGTTACGGTTTTGCTGGGTGATCCCGTTCCACGTCAGGCTTTTCTGGCTGTACATGTGGTAGACGTCAGGTTCGCCATGAATAATCGCCCGCGACAGCACCGCGAGGTCATAGGCAGAACTGTGCTGGCCCGGGGCGTCGAGGCCGTGGACGGTTTCGAAATGGGTATCCTGCAGGTGCAGTTTTTCGACATACTGATTCATCAGGGCGACAAACTGCGGCTGGCCGCCGGCGACATAGTCGGCCAGCGCGACGCAGGCGTCGTTACCGGAGTCGACAATCAGCCCACGGCTGAGGTCGCGGACGCTGACGCGATCCCCTGGTTTTAAGAACATCAGGGATGACCCGTCGAACACCGGGTTGCCCTTCGCCCAGGCGTCTTTACCCACGGTGACGATGTCGTCAAAGGTGATACGATGGCTGTCGATGGCGCGATCGACCACGTAGCCGGTCATCAGTTTGGTCAGACTGGCAGGATTGCGCTGCTGATGTTCGTTACCCGCGGTCAGGACCTGACCGGTGGTGTAATCCATCAGCACCCAGGAGCCAGCCTGAATAGCCGGTGGCGCGACCGTAGCAGGGAAGTCGACGGCAAATGCGCAGGAAACGCTCGAAGCGAGCAAAGATACAGCAATAAACAAACGGCCTTTCAACGGCATATCCTCTAGATTTACAGATCCGCCGTCCTTTTTACGGAACTTCGCGTTTCATATCAGGGTTTAATTGCAAGAAAATATGACACAGCAGAGGAAGTTGCTTGCCGTTACCCTTCTGATGACCGGGCAAATCGTTTACCATACCGGTCGCACGCCACCACGGATAATGAACAGACTATGCAAGATAGCGTCAACCAGCCCGGATTTTTATTCCACGATTATGAAACCTTCGGCACCAGCCCTTCCCTCGACCGGCCGGCGCAGTTCGCCGCCATCCGCACCGACGCGGAGCTGAACGTGATCGGCGAGCCCGAGGTGTTTTACTGCAAGCCCGCTGACGATTATCTGCCGCAGCCGCAGGCGGTGATGATCACCGGGATCACCCCGCAGGAAGCGCTGGCCAAAGGGGATAATGAGGCCGCGTTTGCCCGCCGCATCCACGATCTGTTCACGGTGCCGCAAACCTGCATCGTCGGCTATAACAACGTGCGCTTTGATGACGAAGTGACGCGGAATATCTTCTATCGCAACTTCTATGACCCTTATGCCTGGAGCTGGCAGCACGATAACTCGCGCTGGGATCTGCTCGACGTGATGCGCGCCTGCTATGCCCTGCGTCCGGAAGGGATCACCTGGCCGGAGAATGACGAGGGTTTGCCCAGCTTCCGGCTTGAACATCTGACCGTCGCCAACGGTATTGAACACCAGAACGCCCATGACGCGATGGCCGATGTGTACGCCACCATCGCCATGGCGAAGCTGGTGAAAACCCGGCAGCCGCGGCTGTTTGATTATCTCTACAGCCACCGCAATAAGCGCAAGCTGGCGACGCTCATCGACGTGCCGCAGATGAAACCGCTGGTGCATGTCTCCGGCATGTTTGGCGCCGCGCGCGGCAACACCAGCCTGGTGGCGCCCCTGGCCTGGCATCCGGAAAACCGCAATGCGGTGATTATGGTCGATCTGGCGGGCGATATGGCGCCGCTGCTGGAGCTCGATGCCGATGCCTTGCGCGAGCGGCTTTACACCCCGCGCGCCGAGCTTGGCGATCTGCCGGCGGCGCCGATCAAGCTGGTGCATCTCAATAAATGTCCGGTGCTGGCTCAGGCCAATACCCTGCGCCCGCTGGATGCCGACCGGCTGGGGATCTCCATTCAGCGCTGTCTGGAGAATGCCCAGCTGCTGCGGGCGAATCCGCAGGTGCGCGAGAAAGTGGTGGCGGTCTATGCCGAAGCCGAGCCGTTCGTGCCGTCCGAAAACGTCGACGCCCAGCTTTACAATGGGTTCTTTAGCGATGCCGACCGCGCGGCGATGAAAATCGTGCTGGAAACCGAACCGCGCAATCTGCCGGCGCTGGATATTACCTTCGCCGATAAGCGTATCGAACGCCTGCTGTTTAACTATCGGGCGCGCAACTTCCCCGGCACGCTCGATGAACATGAGCAGCAGCGCTGGTTAGAGCACCGTCGTCAGGTGTTTACGCCAGAGTTTTTGCAGGCCTATGCCGATGAGCTGCAGATGCTGTATCAACAGTATGCGGATGATAAAGAGAAGCTGGCGCAGCTGAAGGCGCTGTGGCAGTACGCACAGGATATTGTCTGATTGGCTGAAATTCCCGGGTTGCGGCTAACGCCTTACCCGGGCTACAAACTGTATCAGCAGTATGCGGATGATAAAGAGAAGCTGGCGCAGCTGAAGGCGCTGTGGCAATACGCACAGGATATTGTCTGATTGGCTGACATTCCCGGGTTGCGGCTAACGCCTTACCCGGGCTACAAACGATGGCTGGACTCGTAGCCCGGGTAAGACGCCTCGCGTCGCACCCGGGAACGTTGCTTAGCTTTTCGCGCGGCTGGCGATGATTTCATCCGCCACATTACGCGGCGCTTCCGCGTAATGGTGGAACTCCATGCTGTAGGTTGCCCGTCCCTGAGACATCGAGCGCAGCGTGGTGGAATAACCAAACATCTCCGCCAGCGGCACGTCGGCGCGGATGATCTGGCTGCCGAAGCGCTCTTCCATCCCCTGCACCATCCCGCGACGGGAAGAGAGATCGCCCATAATATTCCCGGCGTACTCTTCCGGCGTCTCCACCTCGACGTGCATCACCGGCTCAAGGATCACCGGATCCGCTTTGCGCGCGCCTTCCCGGAAGCCAAAGATCGCCGCCATGCGGAACGCCATCTCCGAGGAGTCCACGTCGTGGTACGACCCGAAGGTCAGGGTCGCTTTCACGTCAACCACCGGATAACCCGCCAGCACGCCGGTGCCCATCGCTTCGCGCAGCCCTTTCTCCACGGAAGGGATGTACTCGCGTGGCACCACGCCGCCTTTGGTGGCGTCCTCGAAGACGAAACCGCTGCCCGGCTCCAGCGGCTCCAGGGTCAGCACGACGTGCCCGTACTGCCCTTTGCCGCCGGACTGGCGCACAAATTTGCCTTCCACGTCCGTCACTTTCTTGCGCAGGGTTTCGCGGTAGGTGACCTGCGGACGACCAATGTTGGCCTCGACGCCAAACTCGCGCTTCATCCGGTCGACAATGATCTCCAGATGCAGCTCGCCCATGCCGGAGATAATCGTCTGGCCAGACTCTTCATCGGTATGTAGACGGAACGACGGATCTTCCGCCGCCAGCCGCTGCAGCGCGATGCCCATTTTCTCCTGATCCGCTTTGGTCTTCGGCTCGATGGCCAGCGAAATCACCGGCTCCGGAAACTCCATCCGTTCGAGGGTAATGATCGCATCCGGATCGCACAGCGTATCACCGGTGGTCACATCCTTCAGACCGACGCAGGCCGCGATATCCCCGGCGTGCAGTTCGTCAACTTCATGGCGGTCGTTGGCCTGCATCAGCACGATACGCCCGATGCGCTCTTTCTTGCCCTTCACCGGGTTCCACACCGCATCGCCTTTCTTCAGCGTCCCGGAGTAGACGCGGATAAAGGTCAGCTGGCCGACGTAGGGGTCGGTCATCAGTTTAAACGCCAGCGCCGACAGCGGCTCATCGTCGCTCGGATGGCGTTCCGCCGGCTGGCCTTTCTCATCAACGCCTTGTATCGCCGGAATATCCAGCGGCGACGGCATCAGCTCCACCACCGCATCGAGCATGCGCTGCACGCCTTTGTTTTTAAAGGCGCTCCCGCAGAGCACCGCCTGGATTTCCCCCTTCACCGTGCGCTGGCGCAGACCGGCAACGATCTCCGCCTCGTCCAGCTCGCCGGTTTCCAGGTATTTATCCATCAGCTCATCGCTGGCTTCCGCCGCCGCCGAGACCATTTTCTCCCGCCACTGCTGCGCCGTCGCCAGCAGATCGTCAGGGACAGGCCCATAGCTGAAGGTCATGCCCTGGGTGGCGTCATCCCACAGGATGGCGCGCATTTTCACCAGATCGACAACGCCGGTGAAATGCTCTTCGGCGCCAATGGGGATCACAATCGGCACCGGGTTAGCCTTCAGACGGTCGATCATCATCTGCACCACGCGGAAGAAGTCCGCGCCGGGGCGGTCCATCTTGTTGACGAAGGCCAGCCGCGGAACGTGGTATTTATTCGCCTGGCGCCAGACGGTCTCCGACTGGGGCTGCACCCCGCCGACGGAGTCATACACCATCACCGCGCCGTCGAGCACGCGCATGGAACGTTCCACCTCAATGGTGAAATCCACGTGCCCCGGGGTGTCGATGATATTGATCCGGTGCGGCTCGAAGCTGCGGTCCATACCCGGCCAGAAGCAGCTTACCGCCGCCGAGGTAATGGTGATCCCGCGCTCCTGCTCCTGGGCCATCCAGTCGGTGGTTGCCGCGCCATCGTGTACTTCACCCAGCTTATGGCTCATCCCGGTGTAAAACAGGATGCGCTCGGTGGTGGTGGTTTTACCGGCATCGATATGCGCGGAGATACCGATGTTGCGATAACGTTCGAGGGGGATGGGTCGGGGCATGATGCGTCCTTAGTCGTTTTGACTGTCAGTCTGCGGTCGGAATGATCCGCAGTTCATTTAACTGCCGCCTATCATAGTACAACTGTACGAGTATATTCGAACTATTTTTGCTATTATTACGATTGGTCAGGTTGCGGCGGCGCGCGTGGCATCAGAACCGGAGTTTGGGTATAGTAGCCGCCAGCCGCCGATATGGGCTGCGGCTGCCATGCGCCGCGCCACCGCCGACACAGGATTATTATGATCGCCAATCACCCCGAACGAGAACAAATTCGCCTGGAAAATGTCCTTTCCGCGCTCGGTAACCCACTGCGACTGGAGATCATCCGCACGCTGGCCGACGGCAGCGAGCTGAGCTGCAACGCTCTGCGCCAGGAAGAGGTGGCCAAGTCCACCATGACCCACCACTGGCGCGTCCTGCGCGACAGCGGTGTGATCTGGCAACGGCCTCAGGGACGGGAGAACATGATTTCGCTGCGCCGGGAAGATCTGGACGCCCGTTTTCCCGGCCTGCTGGATACGCTGCTGAACGTGATGCAGCAGCCGTGAATCGCTAACCGACAGCCTACTCCTCTCCCGCCAGCCGCTGATACTGCCTGAAACGGGCCCGGGCATCGTCCTCCGTTTTCCGGAACAGCGCGTCCGCCAGATCCGGCGTGGTTTTATGCAGCGCGGCGTAGCGCACCTCGCCGAGCAAAAAGTCGCGGAAACTCTCTTCCGGCTCTTCGGAGTCCAATATAAACGGCGTTTTGCCTTCGGCTTCCCGCTGCGGATGATAGCGCCACAGGTGCCAGTATCCCGCCTCCACCGCCCGCTTCGCCTCGCGCTGACTGCAGCGCATCCCGGCTTTCAGGCCGTGGTTGATACAGGCGGCATAGGCGATCACCAGCGACGGTCCCGGCCAGGCCTCGGCCTCAGCGATGGCCCGCAGGGTCTGATCTTTATCGGCGCCCATGGCGATCTGGGCGACGTAAACATTGCCGTAGCTCATCGCCATCATGCCGAGATCTTTTTTGCGCGTGCGTTTTCCCTGAGCGGCAAATTTGGCGATCGCCGCCACCGGGGTCGATTTGGACGACTGGCCGCCGGTGTTGGAGTAGACCTCGGTATCAAACACCAGAATATTGACGTCTTCCCCACTGGCCAGCACATGATCGAGGCCGCCGAAGCCGATATCGTAGGCCCAGCCGTCGCCGCCGAAGATCCACTGCGAACGCCGGACGAAATAGTCGCGGTTCTGCCAGAGCTGCTCCAGCAGCGGGACGCCCTCTTTTTCCTCCGCCAGCAACGCACTGAGGCGGTCCGCGCGCTCACGGGTCCCCTCCCCCTCATCCTGCTGCGCCAGCCACTGCCGCATCGCGGCGTGAAGCGCGTCGCTGACCGGCAGCGCCAGCGCGGCGGTCATCTCCTCGGCGATCTGTTGGCGGATCGCCTGGCCGCCAAGCATCATGCCGAGACCGAACTCGGCGTTATCCTCAAACAGCGAGTTTGCCCACGCCGGTCCGTGGCCGCGATGGTTGGTGGTATAGGGCATCGAAGGCGCGCTGGCGCCCCAGATCGAAGAGCAGCCGGTGGCGTTGGCGATCAGCATCCGGTCGCCAAACAGCTGGGTGATAAGCCGGGCATAGGGCGTTTCTCCGCAACCCGCGCAGGCGCCGGAAAACTCCAGCAGCGGCGTTTCGAACTGGCTGCCTTTGACCGTCGTTTTGCGAAACGGGTTATCTTTTGGCGCCAGTCCCAGGGCGTAATCCCAGACCGGAGCCATCGCACGCTGGCTGTCGAGGGAGACCATCTGCAGCGCCTTGCCGCGCGACGGGCAGCTCTCCACGCAGTTGCCGCAGCCGGAGCAGTCCAGCGGCGAGATGGCCAGATGATAGTGATAGTCTTTGGCCCCCTGGGCGGGTTTACTCAGCAGCCCGGCGGGAGCCGTGTCCTGCTCTTCAGGGCTCAGTAACGCCGGGCGGATCGCCGCATGCGGGCAGACAAAGGCGCACTGGTTACACTGGGTACAGCCGTCAGGCTGCCAGACCGGCACCTCCAGCGCGATGCCGCGCTTCTCCCAGGCGGCGGTGCCGGAGGGAAAGGTGCCGTCTTCCATCCCGGCGAAGGCGCTCACCGGCAACAGGTCGCCACGCTGGCGGTTCATGGGCTGCAGGATATCGCGGATGAAGTCCGGCATCAGGGTGCTCGCCTGCGGTGCCGGCGCCTCGCGGGTCGCCCAGTGGGCGGGTACCGTCACCCGGTGCAGCGCCGCCATCCCCAGCTCGATAGCCCGCTGGTTCATCTCTATGACGCTCGCCCCTTTGCTGCCATAGCTTTTCTCCACCGCCTGCTTGAGATAGTCTGCCGCCGTTTGCGGATCGATAATCGCCGTCAGCTTAAAGAACGCCGCCTGCATCAGCATGTTAAAGCGCCCACCGAGGCCCAGCTCGCGGGCAATGTCCACCGCATTAAGGGTATAAAAGTCGATCTTTTCCTGCGCCAGATAGCGCCGGACGCTGACCGGCAGGTGCTGCTCCAGCTCTGCCTCGGACCAGCTGCAGTTGAGCAGAAAGGTGCCTCCCGGCTTCAGCCCCTCCAGCAGGTCATAGCGGTCGACATAGGATTGCTGAGAGCAGGCGATAAAATCGGCCCGGTGGATCAGGTAGGGCGAGGTGATCGGCCTGTCGCCAAAGCGCAGGTGCGAAACGGTGATCCCTCCGGACTTTTTCGAGTCGTAGGAAAAGTAGGCCTGGGCGTAGAGTGGCGTGTTATCGCCGATGATCTTGATGGCGCTTTTGTTCGCCCCGACGGTGCCGTCCGAGCCCATCCCCCAGAATTTACAGGCGGTGATCCCGGCATGGGAGACCGCCAGCGGTTCCTGCCGGGCGGGCAGCGAGGTAAAAGTGACATCATCGACAATACCCAGGGTAAAGCCGTCCTTCGGCTGCGGCTGCCTGAGGTTGTCAAACACCGCGGCGATATCGTTGGGCAGCACGTCCTTACCGCCGAGCGCGTAGCGGCCGCCGACGATCAGCGGCGCATCGTCGCGTTGATAGAAGGCGTTCTTGACGTCGAGGCACAGCGGTTCCGCCTGCGCCCCCGGCTCTTTGGTGCGGTCAAGGACGGCAATACGCTGCACGCTGGCGGGCAGTTGCGCGAAAAAGTGCGCCAGCGAGAACGGCCGATAGAGATGGACGCTGAGCAGCCCCACCTTCTCCCCCGCCGCATTCAGCGTCTCCACAACCTCCTGGACGGTGTCGCACACTGAGCCCATGGCGATAATCACCCGCTCGGCATCCGGCGCGCCGTGGTAATTAAACAGGTGATATTCCCGCCCGGTCAGCGCGGTGATCTTCGCCATATAGCTTTCCACCAGATCGGGCAGTGCGAGGTAGAAGCGGTTACCGGCCTCCCGCTCCTGGAAGTAGATATCCGGATTTTGCGCGGTGCCGCGGATCACCGGATGATCCGGGTGCAGCGCCTGCCGACGAAAGCGCTCCAGCGCCGGCCGGTCCAGCAGCGTCGCCA